>NZ_JBIQHY010000099.1:0-26380 GCF_044508335.1 Actinomadura sp. | reverse complement strand
CGGTCAACACCTACACCGACCTGGAACCGGCCCTGCTAGGCCGCGTAGAAGAACTGATCGACTTCGTAACTGCGTAGCCCAGGGGGCTGTGTTTGCCCAGGGGGGCGACCCCCTGGAAGCATCCCGTTAGCGACACAGGCATGCCCGCTCCGGGCGCAGAGCGCCCTTCGCGTGCCTGCCCGTGGCGCGGCGGCAGAGGTTGACTCTCGGCGTGTTGCCCTTCCCGGCAGGCCCATAGGGGCAACACACCGCAAGTGAATCGACCCTCTGACGGGGCGGTATCCGCGAGATCGGGTGCCGCCCCGTTGACATGCGGAAACGCGGGATGACCTGCGGTTTTGGCTGCTCGGCGTCCGGCGCTGGCGTTGATCTTGTCTCACTAGCGCGCACTGGTTTCCGCTGGTGCTCGCTGTTCGCGGGCCACCTGCGGGCCATGGCCCGGAACGGTTGCCGCTGGCTACGGGCCGTCTAGGGCGCGGTCTATGGCCTTGTTGGCGCGGGTCTCGCTGAGCTGGCGCTCTAGGGGGTTGGTACCCCAATCAGTGACGGCGATAAGCACCGTGCCGCATTGGTCGGCGTCGCAGCGTGGATGCCGTGCGGCGGTGTCGAATGTCCGGACGGGACGGTCTAGTAGTCGCCCGGCTCGGCGTCCGGCGGCGCGTAGCCGGTCGCGCTCGTCGGGCGAATGGTAGACGGTGCTGGCCTGCCCGGATCGCCTGAGTTGGTCGGCGATGACGGCGGCCAAGTCTTGGCTCATCGGGTCGTCCCTCCTGGCGCTCTGATCCAGGATGGCGCGGTGCCGGTACGGGTGCCAAGTGTTCGCAGCTGGGAGCGGGCCGGCGGCCGCCTGTTGTGCGGCGCGGTAGGTGCGCAGGGCGGTAGCGGCTGCCGGTCAGCGGCAGGGGCGCGGGGGCATGCCGGGCGTGTTCTTTCCGTGCGTTGACCTGTGCTGTCGTGGGGAGCCGGGCGCGGGCTTGGGTGGGGCGGCGGGCTGCTAGCCTCGCGTGGCTCCGGGCTGCCGTGCGGCTGCCCGACATCAGGCCGGGGGCGGCCCGCCGGAGGGGACCCCGCCCAAGCCCGCGCCCGGCGACCCTGCACCGACCTTGCCCCCGTGGGGGTCTGCGCGCGTGCCCTCCTTGTCCAGTCTGCGCGACGGCGGCTTAGCGCGCTGACCGTGCCGCACACGCTCTTATGGGTAGAGCCCTACGCCGGAGGCGGGTCGTTGCAAGGGGCGGGGGTCGGGGTTGGTTGGGAACCGAAGTAGCCGAACCTTGCGCGCCTGCTGGGGCGTTGAGCGGGTACCCGGCGTCAGCGGGCACGGACGTGGTGCGCTGGTGCGCCGGGTGCTCGATGGCGGGCATGGCGGCGGGAGGCTGTCAGGGCGTCGGCGGGCCGAGCCACGGCGGCCGGAGGTCGTCGTGGTCTCGTGCCCGCCGGTACGTTCATTGACGACGATTCCGACCGATCCTGTTCCGTCCGGTCGGGCTTGCATGCGCGAAGGCGCGCGGCGATGCACCGCGCGCCTTGACCTACGTAGGGAAAATCCTCACACAGCAGCGGGAGGTGTCAGCTCACGTCGTGGCGTCCGGCCTTGATCTCTCGAAGGATCAGGCGCCACTGCTGTGCGGAGATGGTCAAGTGTGGTCCGGCCGACAGCTTGCTGTCACGCACCGCAACAGCGGATGGCATGCTGGCGACCTCGACACACTGGCCGTTGCCGCTACTCCGGCTGCTCTTCCGCCACTTGACGCGCGACGGGTCGTGCGGGGTGGTCATCATGCTCCTCTTACTGGCTAGTGCTCCCGCGCCGTTGCAGCGAGCAGTGACACTGATGCACTCGGACTGAGCGCTACGGCACGAAGATGCGTGAAGACCAGGTTATACCGGGAGATGTCCGTTTCCTCCTCAAGGAAGAGGTCTCCGGCCTGGCTGTCGATATAGACGATCTCCGGCCCAAGGGCCTCGGCGAAGTTCATGACCACGAACGAGCCGGGCATGCCTGGGTGGGCTCCCGCATTGAAAGGGATCACCTGAAGATGCACGGTTGGGAGTTCGGTGATGCGCACCAGGTGTTCCAACTGCTCCCGCATGACGTCGCGACCGCCCACGACGCGCCGTATGGCGGCCTCGTCCACGATCGCCCAAAGCTTGAGAGGTTGCTCCTTGGAGAGGACGGCCTGCCTCTGCATGCGCGCCTCTACGCGGCTTTCGATCTCGTCGCGCGTGGATTCGGGCAGAGCGCCCTCAATCGCGGCTCGGGCGTAGCCCTCGGTCTGGAGGAGGCCGGGGATGAACAGGCACTCGTAGTTCAGGACCTCGGAGGCTTCGGCCTCAAACTCGATGTAGGAGGTATAGCGCTCCGGCAGGTCGGTCGCGAAGGTGTTGAGCCAACCTCGGTGGGCGGACTGCTTGAGCAGAGTCATCAGCTCCGTGCGCTTTGGCTCTTCAAGCCCGTAAACGTCCAGGAGGGCGGCGAGCGTCCGGGCCTGAGGCCGCACACGGGCCGTCTCAATGCGGTAGAGCGTGGCGACGTTTACCCCGGTCCGCTCGGCTACCTCCTCGCGTGTTAGATCAGCGACACTGCGCAACTGACGAAGTTCGGCGGCAAGCCGTCTGAGCCTGACGGTTGGTGCTGGCACAGTCCACCCTTCCTGGTGACGGCGCGGGGTCTCAGTCTGGCTACCTCAGCATGTTGCCCTCAACAACCTTGATCGTTGCAATCAATGCGGATGCATACCTTGCATTTGCCTACAGGGCAGGAGCATGCTGTGCACAGCGTTCCACATCGAATGGCGGAACGTGGGCCAAACGCAAACGGCCCCGGCCCGACGCTGGGCACGTCGGGGTGATCCGGGGCCTAGCCCGACTGGAAGGAGTCGGACCATGACAGATGGTACGGGCAACGCCTTAGAGGTGCTTGCGGCGCAGCTCACGGAACTGGGTTACCGGGCGGAGTTGCACGGAGGGACGCTGCTGGCGTCGTTTGGGGCGCGGCGCGAACTGGTGATCGTGTGCGACGGCCGGTGGTTCCGGTGGGGCTGCGAGAGCGGGAACGTGATCGGGGAGGTCGGTCACGAGGAGGCGGCGGCGGAACGTGCCGGGCTGGTCCTGCGGCAAGTGGCGAAGTGGTCGTGATGAGCGGCCACGGGGTGCAGGGGTGTGTCAGCGCGTCCCACGAGTTGGACACCGAGTTTCTGGCGGCGAAGACGGCTCCGGGACAGGTCCGGTCGCTGGTCGAACTGCGGCTGGCGTCGTGGGGGCTGGCGTGGCTGAGCGATGACATGACGTTGATCGCCAGTGAGCTGGTTACGAACGCCGTGCTCCATGGGGCACAGGGCGGACAGATCCGGGTGCGGCTCAAGCTGGAGCCTGCCGGGGTGCTGCTGGCGGTGTGGGACCCCTCGGACCGCAGCCCCGTGCGCAAGCGCCCTTTGGAGGCAGTGCTGGGGGATGCGGCTCCGGACGCGGAGGCTCTGGCCATAGACCGCAACGACGGTACGGGGGGCCGAGGTGTACCGATCATTGAGGCGCTGGCGGACGACTGCGGGGTGACCCTGACGATCGAACCGGTCGGGAAATGGGTGTGGGCGCGGGTCTCGGTGGCGTCGGGGCGGAGGCGGGGTGCCTGCGATGGGGCGCAGTAACAAGCGGACGGTGAACCGGCCGACGTTCGTTGATGGCTGGGATTTCGGTCCTGAGTGGGTCATACGGCCCGGTGAAGTGGCCAGGATGTTCGGCGTGCACCGCAGGACGGTCGCGCGCTGGGCTGAGAGGGGGGAGTTGGCGTCGATCCGTACGCCAGGAGGGGAGCGCCGGTACAGCCGTCAGCAGGTCGAGCACCTGCTTAGTGATGGTGCGGTGACCGGCGGGTGAAAGCAGGGGGCGCGGTGGCTCGGGTGGGGTACCAGTGGGCCGCCGCGTCCCCTGCCGGACTTGCCAGGGCGTAGGTGCAGGGATCGGGAATCAGGAGGGGCGTGCGTGAGGGCGCAGGATTTGGTCAGAGCGGTCGGTCGGTTGCGGCTGGTGCTGGACGCTCGGACGCTGGGAAACCATGATGTGGCGGTGCGGCGCCTGGAGGCGCTGCGGGTCGCGGTGCTGCCGCTGGGCTGGCGGTGCGTGGGGCTGTACGACAGGCGGGAATTCCGGTTCCCGGTGCCGCTGCTGTGGGTGTACGCCAGTGGGCACGGCGAGGACATCGGGGCCGTGGTGACGGTCCGGGCGCTGCCGGATGGGGCGTGGGGCTACTTCGAGGCGGGCGACCGGCGAGTGGGATTCATCGCGCCGTGCGGTGACGTCAAAGAGGCGGCCGGTGCCCTGGACACGCTGTTGAAGCACCGCCTGTTTCCAGTGCGGGAGTGGGCCTGACCGGGAACGGGCCGGGCTCGGAACCCTTGAACTTGGTTGCTCGGCGTTGAGGTCACCGCCCGGTTGATGCAAGGACTCCCGACGTGGGCGACAAGTGGACCGATGACGGCGGCAAGTACGACCAGCGTTCCCTCAAGCACCGTCCGGCCGGTGACGTGCGAATCGTCCCGCTGCCTCCCGTCCTGGTCGCGCTGCTGCGCGCACATCTGGAGCGGTGGGGGACGGCTCCGGACGGGCGGGTGTTCTTCGACACGGCGGCCGGTGCCGATTACGCGCCGATCACCAACGCGATGTACGGCAAGCTGTGGCAGCGGGCGCGGGCCGTCGCGCTGACCGACTCCGAGCAAGCGGCGGGCCTGGCCAAGCGGCCCTATGATCTACGGCACGGCTGCGCGTCCCTGCTGCTCAACTCCGGCGTTCCCGCAACGGAGGTGGCGCGCCGTCTGGGACACTCCCTAACGGTCCTGCTGTCCACATACGCGCACTGGTTCACCGGCATGGAAGAAGAAGCAAACCGGCTCATTGACGCTGCTCTCAGCGGCTCTGAGCCGTCCGCGAACGACTCCAACACTGACGGGCTATCCACGGGCCAAACCACTAGTCCCGCGGACGCGTAGCCTCGTTTCCGCAGGTCAATGGCCTAAAGAGACGAGACCACGCATTCGCCGCAACTGAACGGCCAACACGCCGCACGGTGGCTGAGGTTGACTTGCGGCATGTTGCCCCTCCCGGCGGGCCCATAGGGGCCAACACGCCGCAACTGAACGGCCGGCGCGCCTCGCAGTGGCCTGTTGGTTCAGGTCAGGTCTCGGACTACTGCGTCGGCCAGTAGGCGGCCTCGTTGGGTTAGGACGGCTCTGCCTTCGGTGTAGGGGGCCTCCTCCAGGAGGTTCTCTTCGATCGCCTTGCGTACTGCCTTGTCGTCTAGGAGGGCGGTGGGACAGCCCTGGGCCAGGCGCAGTTCGAGCATGATGCGTTCGATGCGGCGGTCTTCGTCCGTCAGGATCTCCCTGGCGTGCGCCGGAGTCGTGCCCTCGGCCAGGCGGGAGGCGTAGGCGGCGGGGTGCTTGACGTTCCACCAGCGGGTTCCGCCGACGTGGCTGTGCGCACCCGGGCCGACGCCCCACCAGTCGGCGCCCGTCCAATAGAGCATGTTGTGGCGGCAGGCGGCGGTGGGGTCGGCGGCCCAGTTGGAGATCTCGTACCAGCGCAGGCCATGGGCGGTGAGCATCTCGTCGGCGATGAGGTAGCGGTCGGCCATGGCGTCGTCGTCGGGGGGCGTGAGTTCGCCGCGTCGCACTTGGGCGGCGAGGCGGGTCCCCTCTTCGACTATGAGCGCGTACGCCGACACGTGGTCGGGTTCGGCGTTGAGCGCTGCTTCCAGGGAGGCCCTCCAGTCGTCGTCGGTCTCCCCCGGTGTGCCGTAGATGAGGTCGAGGTTGATGTGCTCGAAGCCCGCCTTGCGCGTCCACTCGACCACTTGGGGGACGCGGCCGGGAGTGTGGGTGCGCTCCAGGACCGCCAGGACGTGCTCGCGCGCGCTCTGCATGCCGTAGGAGATCCGGGTGAATCCGGCCTCGCGGAGCTTGGCCAGGTAGGGCTCGTCCACCGATTCGGGGTTCGCCTCAGTGGTGACCTCGGCGTCCTCGGCGAGCCCGAACTCGGCGTCGATGGCCGCCAGGACGCGGCCCAGGTCGTCCGGCGGAAGCAGGGTGGGCGTGCCGCCGCCCACGAAGACCGTCTCGACGGCGAGATCGGCGTCCCCGAGGACGCGCCGGGCCATCCGCACCTCGCTGACGGCGGTGTCGGCGTAGGAGTCGCGGCTCGCGCCGGGGCCCAGCTCCGTCGCCGTGTAGGTGTTGAAGTCGCAGTACCCGCAGCGCGTCACGCAGAAGGGCACATGGACGTAGAAGGCGAAGGGGCGGTCCCCCAGGCCCTGCAGGGCACTGGCGGGCAGGGCGCCGTCGGAGGGGACGGGGTCGCCGTCGGGCAGCGTGGATGGCACCCTTCGAGTCTGCCTCAGACCTCGTCGAGCTTCGCCCGCAGCCAGTCGGGGATGTGGGCCTCGGAGCGGGGGAAGCGGTCGAGGTCGAGGGCGTAGGCGGACGGGGTGAGGGGCGGGGTGAACTCCGGCTCCCCGTCGTAGTCGAACTCGGCGCTGAAGCGGCCCGAGCGCTCGATCCGGAGGCGCGCGGTGAACCAGGCGCCCTTGCCGTTCCGGTACATGACGCGGCGCAGCTCGTCCATCCTGCCGATGGCCTGGCCGGGCGGGATCGCGGTGCGCCGCCCGCCGTCGGCGTCCTCGACCTCGAACGACGCGCTGTCGATGCCGACGGTCGCGCGGAACTCGAAGTCGAGCCGCTCCCAGCCGTCCGGGGCGGCGGAGCGCAGCGCGCGGACGGCGCCGTTCACCGTCTCCCGCTCCTTCGCGGAACGCAGAACCTGCTCGGGGTGGGTCACGCGCTACCTCCGGGAGGTCGGGTCGGGACCGTCTGGCCGCCGTCTCCGACCGTACCGACATACGCGCCGAGGTCGAGCAACCCCCGCCGTGTCGTCGGGAAACCACCCGCCGGGCGGCCGGAATGGAGCGTGCCGACCCTCTTGGGTGGATAATGTCGTCGGGATGGTGGACGAGGGTGCGGACGAGCGGGGACGCGCGCCGGCGCGGGTGCTGCTGCGGGGCGGGCCGGACGGCTGGCACTGCGTGGTGGTCGACGCCGCCGGCGGCGAGCGGCGTTCGGACTTCCCCGGCGCGGGGACGCGCTGGTCGACGGGCGCGGACGGCGATCCCGAGCCCCCGTGGTGGCGGCGCCGGCTCGCCGAGACGGCCGAGGGGCTGCGGGAGGCGGTCGCCGAGCGGCTGACCGACGCGACGTTCCGGGCCCTCGGCGTCGAGGCCGTGATCACCTGGTTCGCGGTGGACGAGCCCGTGGAGTGGGAGGGCCTGGTCACACTGCGGGAGGCCGATCCGGCGCGGTTCCCCGGCCGGGTCGCGCCGTTCGTGATCACGCTGGAGCCGGGGCGCGGGGCGCTGCTGCCGGACGCGAGCCTGCTGTTCTCCACCCGGGCCGCCGACGCGTGGACGACGCTCGCCGCGGTCGCCGAGCGCTGCGGCACCCGCCCGCCGAAGGCGTCGCTGCTGTGCGGGTGGGCCGACCACCGCAGCGTGCGGGTGGGGCGCGGGACGCTCGCGCTGTCCACCGACCGCGGCGAGGACGGCGTGGAGCGGCTCGCGGAGATCTGCGGGAAGCGGTCGCCCGGCTGGAGCGGCAACCCGGAGATGCGGTTCCGGCTGGACGGCGTCGACCTGCTCGACGAGCCCGCCCGGGACGTCGTCGC
Source organism: Actinomadura sp. (assembly GCF_044508335.1). Lineage (NCBI taxonomy): Bacteria > Bacillati > Actinomycetota > Actinomycetes > Streptosporangiales > Thermomonosporaceae > Actinomadura > Actinomadura sp. The sequence goes on along the minus strand of NZ_JBIQHY010000099.1, from coordinate 18,676 downwards.
GCTGCTGCGGGAACTGGGGCACGACGTCGTCCGGCGGGGCCGGGCGGTCCGGCTGGCGGCGTCCGGCCTCACGCTGTACGGACCCGACCGGCCCGGCGAGGCGGAGCGGTTCACGGCCGTGTCGCTGCAGCAGCCGGCGGGCCGCGCGGCGCTCCGCGTCCCGCACCGCAGCCGCGTCTGAGGCGGGGCGCCTCACGGAGCCGACACCGGCGGGCGACCGCGCCGTCACCGGAACGCGACCCGGCCGCCCTAGCTTCCCTGATCATGAGAAGCCGTGCGCGTCATGCCGTGCTCGCCGCCCTCGCCGGCGCTCCCCTCGCCCTCGCCGCCCCGCCCGCCCACGCCGCCGCGTCCGGCGCGATCACCGTCCACCGCGGCGGGCCCGCCGCGTCGCTGGCGTTCACCGCCCGCCGCGCCGGGGAGGCCGTGATCTCCTTCGCCGCGTCCGCCCCGGGCGTCTCGTGGGTCAGCGAGGGCGCCGAATCCGCCGTCGTGTCGGTCGCGGTGGACGGACGCCACGTGACCGACCTCGTGGTCCCCTCGTCCGACCCGATCCCCCGGAGCCTCGGGCTCGGGCACGTCGGGAAGGGCCGCCACAAGGTGGCGATCCGCTTCGCGGAGGGCGGCGCGCCCGCCGCGCGCAGCGTCACCCTGCGCCGCACCGCGGTGCGGGTGTCGGACGCGGTCGCCCTCCGCCACGCGCCGATCGTCGTCGGCCGGACGGGCTGGCCCTTCGGCGACCCCTACCAGAACGCCGTCACCGACACCCCGCTCATCGCCTGGCACGAGACGCGGGCCGCCGCCACGCCCGGGCACCGCGTCATCGAGTACTCGGTGGTGTGGAGCAACGAGGACGGCGGCACCGACACGCCCGCGCTGATGGCCCGCTGGGGCCGGACCGCCGACATCGAATGGGTCTACCGCGTCGAGGTGGACGCGTCCGGGAACCGGGTCGGCGGAACCGCGGTGTACCAGGCGCCCCTGCACCTCACGCTCAAGTTCACCGGCCGCTACGAGGGCGACCACCCGGTGCTGCAGACGTGCACGTCCAACAACAACATGTGCGACGTGATCTCGCCGGATCCGCCGCTGCGCTTCCTCCTCGACGCGTCCCAGACCCGGCCGGAGGGCCGCGCCCGCGAGGTCGTCATGGACCGCGAGCCGTGGACGTACCGGGTCGCGGCGCAGGAGATGGTGCGGGAGGGGAAGATCGAGAGCCCGTCCGACCCGGCGACGCGGGCGGTCGGCGACCCGCGCACGTACCTTTTCGCGGAGTTCGCCAAGACGACCGGCGCGCCCACCGGGTGGGGGTCGGCGCCGGGTGTGGCGCTCGGGGTCCGGCTGAAGTCCGACCCGTCGAAGCCGTACCGGTCCGACCACGGCGAGCCGGCCTGGGCGATCGACCGTGACGGCGCCGTCGCCACCACCGTCGAGCTGCCTGAGGGGACGCGGATCTCCGACATCGCGAGCATCGAGGCCGTCCGCACCCCGACCGGGTTCGGGGACAACGGCGCGGCGGTGACGGTCACGTCCGTGAACCGGGCGTTCTTCCTGGACGAGTCGTACCTGCCGCGGCCGTCGTCCGTCGCGTGGGCGGGCTCGGTCACGCTCACACCCGCGAACCCGTCCGCGGTGATCTGGCGGCCCTGACGAGGCGGCCCCGCCCCGGTGGCGCGAAACGGCCACGGGGCGGGCGGCCGCGGGGAACCCGTCCGAACTCTTCAGGCGTCGAAAGCGTCATACACTTCGCGCAATAGCTCGCACAGCGAACTAGAGGAGAGGACGTCCGCCATGGCCTACGGGCCTCCCCCGTCGCCCGGCCGAGGGCAGCAGCCCGGACGGCAGCCGCAGCAGGCCCCCTGGCAGCAGCCCGGCAACGCCTGGCAGCAGCCCCGGCAGCAGCCCGGCGCGGCCTGGCAGCAGCCCCAGCAGGGCGGGCGCACCGCCCAGATGCCCGGACACTACGGGCCCGTCAGCCACGACGACCGGACGTGGTCGCTCATGGCGTACGTGGGCCAGTTCCTCGTCGGCGCGGTCGCACCGGCCATCGTCTTCTTCGGCAAGCCCGGCTCGCCGTTCGTCCGGCGGCACGCCGCGCAGGGCCTCAACATGGGCATCGCCGCGATCACCGTGTGGTTCGTGTTCGGGCCGCTGTCCCTGCTCGTCGACTTCTTCATCTGGGTGCCGCTGCTGTTCACGGCCGCCGTGATGTTCTTCCTCGTCTACGCGGGACGGGCCGCCAACCGAGGCGAGTTCCGCCGCGTACCGGCCGTGGTGGCGTGGCCCATCCTGAAGTAGGGCCGCGCCGGGCCGGCGCTACTACTTCCTGCCCTTGTCGGCGTCGCCGCCCCCCGTGGAGAGGGCGGCGACGAAGGCCTCCTGCGGGACGTCCACCCGCCCGATGGTCTTCATGCGCTTCTTGCCCTCCTTCTGCTTCTCCAGGAGCTTGCGCTTGCGGGAGATGTCGCCGCCGTAGCACTTGGCGAGGACGTCCTTGCGGATCGCGCGGATGTTCTCCCGGGCGATGATCCGGGCGCCGATCGCCGCCTGGATGGGCACCTCGTACTGCTGCCTCGGGATGAGCTCCTTCAGCTTCGAGGTCATCATCAGCCCGTACTCGCGGGCCTTGTCGCGGTGGACGATCTGGCTGAACGCGTCCACCGACTCGCCCTGCAGCAGGATGTCGACCTTCACGAGGTCGGCCTCCTGCTCGCCGCTGGGCTCGTAGTCGAGCGAGGCGTAGCCGCGGGTCCGCGACTTCAGCTGGTCGAAGAAGTCGAAGATGATCTCGGCGAGCGGCAGCGTGTAGCGGATCTCGACGCGGTCCTCCGAGAGGTAGTCCATGCCGAGCAGCGCGCCGCGGCGGCCCTGGCACAGCTCCATGATCGCGCCGATGTGCTCGGCCGGGGACAGCAGCGTCGCCTTCACGACCGGCTCGTACACCGCGCCGACCTTGCCCTCGGGGAACTCGCTGGGGTTGGTGACGGTGTGCTCCGTCCCGTCCTCCATGACCACCCGGTACACGACGTTCGGCGCGGTCGAGATCAGCGAGAGGTCGAACTCGCGCTCCAGCCGCTCCCGGACGATCTCCATGTGCAGCAGGCCGAGGAACCCGCAGCGGAACCCGAACCCGAGCGCCGCCGACGTCTCCGGCTCGTAGACCAGCGCGGCGTCGTTCAGGCGCAGCTTGTCGAGCGCGTCCCGCAGCTCCGGGTACTGGTCTCCGTCCACCGGGTACAGGCCGGAGAACACCATCGGCTTCGGGTCGCGGTAGCCGCCGAGCGGCTCGGGCGCCGGGCGGGACGCGCCGGTCACGGTGTCGCCGACCCGCGCCTGCCGGACGTCCTTCACCCCGGTGATCAGGTAGCCGACCTCGCCGACGCCGAGGCCCTGCACGGGCTCCGGCTCGGGGGAGATCACGCCGACCTCCAGCGTCTCGTGCGCGGCCCCGGTCGACATCATCAGGCTCTTCTCGCGGCGGGACAGGTGCCCGTCCACGATCCGCACGTAGGTGACGACGCCCCGGTAGGTGTCGTACACCGAGTCGAAGATCAGCGCGCGGGCGGGACCGTCCGGGTCGCCGACCGGCGCCGGCACCTCCTCGACGATCTTGTCGAGCAGCTCGCGGACGCCCTCGCCGGTCTTGCCCGACACGCGCAGCACGTCCGACGGGTCGCAGCCGATGATCCCGGCCAGCTCCTCGGCGTACTTGTCCGGCTGCGCCGCCGGGAGGTCGATCTTGTTCAGCACCGGGATGAGGTGCAGGTCGGCCTCCAGCGCCAGGTACAGGTTCGCGAGCGTCTGCGCCTCGATGCCCTGCGCGGCGTCCACCAGCAGGACCGCGCCCTCGCACGCCGCCAGCGACCGCGACACCTCGTAGGAGAAGTCGACGTGCCCGGGGGTGTCGATCAGGTTCAGGACGTGGTCGACGCCGCCGGACGTCCAGGGCAGCCGGACGGCCTGGCTCTTGATCGTGATGCCGCGCTCACGCTCGATGTCCATGCGGTCGAGGTACTGGGCGCGCATCCGGCGCTCCTCGACCACACCCGTCAGCTGCAGCATCCGGTCCGCGAGAGTCGACTTGCCGTGGTCGATGTGCGCGATGATGCAGAAGTTGCGGATGATCGCGGGATCGGTCTTGTCGGGCTGAGGCGCTGGCACCGGGGTCCGTTCGCAAAACTCACTGGTGGGCATGGATGGATGTGCTTCCATAGTCCCATGCCGGGCGCGGTGCTCCGTGCACAGCCCGGTTTGGGGCGGGCACCGGTGATTGGTAAGCTGTGCGACTGCGTGTGGCGTAGCGTCGTGCCCGGGGGGCACCGTCCGCCCCCGTTCAGACATTCCGTTGGAGCCTGCCGGTGAGCAGGCGTGGATCGCTACCAAGCTGAGGCACTACGACGTGGCTAACATCAAGTCCCAGATCAAGCGCAACAAGCAGAACGAGAAGGCCCGCCTGCGCAACAAGGCCGTCAAGTCCGAGCTGAAGACGGCGATCCGCAAGTTCCGCGAGGCCGCCGAGGCCGGCAACGTCGACGACGCGATCGCCGCGCAGCGCCTCGCCGCGCGCAAGCTGGACAAGGCCGTCAGCAAGGGCGTCATCCACAAGAACCAGGCCGCCAACCGCAAGTCGGCGATCGCCAAGCAGGCCGCCGCCCTGCAGTCCGAGTAACCACCGCACGCCCGGGGCCGGCCGCATGCGCGCCGGCTCCGACGCATTTCCGGGGCCGATGTCCATGGACGAACGCCGCATGGTGAAGATCTCCAAGTATCTCGCCAAGCACCTGCGGCACCGCCCCGAGCGGATCGGCCTCTCCCTTTCGCCGGAGGGCTGGGCGGACGTCGCCGAACTGCTCGCCGCCGCCTCACGGCACGGTTTCGCCTTCACCCGCTCCGAACTGGAGCACGTGGTGGAGGCCAACGACAAGAAGCGCTATGAACTGGACGGCGACCGGATACGGGCCGTCCAGGGGCACTCGATCCCGGTCGAGCTGAACCTGCCCGCCGTGCCTCCGCCGGAGTTCCTCTACCACGGCACCGCCAGCCGCTCCGTGGACGCGATCCTGCGCGAGGGGCTGCAGCCGATGGGCCGGCACGCCGTCCACCTCTCCCCCGACCGCGAGACGGCCCGGCGCGTCGGCGCCCGCCGCGGCCGGCCGGTCGTCCTCACCGTCGAATCCGGGCGGATGGCCGCCGACGGGCACGAGTTCCGGGTCAGCGCGAACGGCGTGTGGCTGGCCGGGTCCGTCCCGCCGGAATATCTTCGCGAATGACCTCGGCGGCCGCCCAGTCGGGCACGTGCCGCACCCAGTCCGGGCCTCCGCGCGGCCCGAACAGGTACCGGTGGGGCACGATCCCGCGGATTGCCCGGTGCACGTCCAGCCGGTCGTCGATCATGTGGGTGATGCCGAGTTCGGCGCAGTGCCGCGCCTTCTCCGCCCGCTTCCGGCAGAACCGGACGTTCGTCCTGGGCAGGCCCGTCCTGGCGTAGAAGTCGTGGTGGTCGAGCCACGCCAGGGTCCTTTCCCGTATGCGGTCACCGCATTTGGAGATGATCCAGGCGCGCCCTTCGAAAGCCTCGATGAGCCCGGGCAGCACTTCGTAGACGCCTTCGGTCGCCGGCGACGCGAGCGCCTCTTCGAAGCTTCCGTCCAGGAAGGCGGTGTCATCGTCGCCCGGGCCCAGAAGTCCCCCGTGAATGACGCGGCCGAAGTCGATGCCGAGCCGAGGTTCGATGTCCATGCCTCAACTCTCGACCCCCCATCCCTAAAGCAGAACTATTAATAGCCACTCCAGCTATAGTTCTATCTATGGATTTGAGCCGCCTCTCCACGGACGCGCTCGCCTCGTTCGCCGTCTTCGCAGACCACCTCAACTTCACCCGCGCCGCCGACGAGCTCCACATCTCGCAGCCCGCCCTCCACGTCAAGGTGCGGAAACTCGCCGAGACCCTCGGCCGCCCGCTCTACACCAGGCACGGGCGCCGCCTGGCCCTGACCCCGGCCGGCGAGCAGGTCGCCCGTTTCGCCCGCGACCTCGACGCCCGCGTGGCGGCGTTCCTCGCCGAGGTCGGCGGCACTGCGGCGTCCCGCGCGCCCGTGCTCGGCGCCGGGGAGGGCGCCTACCTGTACCTGCTCGGCGACGCCGTCCGCCCGGGGGTCCGCCTGATCAACGGCGACCGCGCCCGCACCCTCGCCGCCGTCCGCACCGGCCGCGCCGACGTGGGCGTCGCCGTCCTGGACGTGCTGCCGTCCGACGTGGAGACCGAGCTGCTCGCGTCCTACCCGCAGACCCTCGTCATGCCGGACGACCATCCCCTGGCCGCCGAGCCGCGCCTCGCCCTCGCCGACCTCGCGGGGACGAGCCTCATCGTCCCGCCGCCGGCCGGCCCGCACCGCGTCACGCTGGAGCGCGCGCTGCGCGCCGCCGAGGTCCCCTGGTCGCTCGCGGTCGAGGCCGAGGGCTGGCCGCTCATGCTCCACTTCGCCTCGCTGCGGATCGGCCTGGCCGTGGTGAACGGCTGCGTCCCCCCGCCGCCCGGCCTGACCGCGCGCGAGATCATCGACCTGCCCGCCGTCCCCTACTACGCTCTGCATCTGCCGGGCCGGGCGGACGACCCCCTGGTCGCCGACCTTCTGTCCGCCGTCCGCAGAGCTGTGAGGAGTACACCGTGCATTTCGAGATCTCAGTTGACATAGACGCCACCCCCGAGACCGTCTGGAACCTCCTGAAGGACGTCGAGCGGTGGCCCGAGATGACCGATTCGATCGACCGCGTCGAAGTTCTCGACAAGCCGTTCGGCCTTTCCAGCCGGGCGCGCGTCCACCAGCCGAAGCTGCCCGCCGCCGTGTGGACGGTCACCGCCTTCAAGGAGAACGAGACCTTCACCTGGGAGTCCCGGTCGCCCGGCGTCACCACCACGGCCGCGCACGACATCGTCCCGAACGAGAAGGGCGTGACCGCTCGCCTGACCCTCGACCAGAAGGGTCCTCTGGCCCCGCTGATCGGCCTGCTGACGGGCCGTTTGAGCCGCCGCTACGTGACCATGGAGGCCAACGGCCTGAAGGCCAAGGCCGAGCAGTGACGCCGCCTGGCGCCGATGCCCCTCGGCCGGCGCCGCAGGCGGCGGGATTGTCGTAGCGTTCCCGGTCGGACGGCCTCGGCCCTTCCGGACCGTCCGACCCGACCCGCGCCATCCGGGAGACCCGCACGGCGCCGAACCGGCGCCCCGCTCATGGCCCCGTCGTCGTCGCACAGCCGATGCGGTCAGCCCCGGGCGGCGACGATGGCGGCGACGGTCTTCTCCAGCGCGTACGCGGGGTCGGCGGCGCCGCCTTTGACCTGCTCGTCGGCTTCGGCGACGGCCGCGAGCGCCCGCGCGACCCCGTCCCCGGACCAGCCTCTCAGCTGCTTCTGCACCCGGTCGATCTTCCACGGCGGCATGCCCAGCTCCTTCGCCAGCGCCGCGCCCCGCGCTCCTCTCGGCGCGCCGCCGACCTTCGCCAGCCCCCGCACCCCCTGGGCGAGCGCGCTGACGATCAGCACCGGCGCGACGCCCGTGGCGAGCGCCCACCGGAGCTGCTCCAGCGCCTCGGCGAGCCGCCCCTCGATGGCCTTGTCCGCCACCGTGAACCCGCTGACCTCCGCGCGCCCCCGGTAGTACCGGGCGACCGCGGCGTCGTCGATCTTCCCGCCGGTGTCGGCGACCAGCTGGCTGCACGCGGACGCCAGCTCCCGCAGGTCGTTCCCCACCGCGTCGATCAGCCCCCGCGCCCCGTCCGCGGAGATCTTCCCGCCCGCCCGGCGGATCTCGGCCCGCACGAAGTCGACCCGTTCCCCCGCCTTCGTCACCTTGGGGCACGAGATCTTGCGCGCCTTGAGCTTGGTGAGCCCGTCCACCAGCGCCTTCCCCTTGGCCCCACCGGGATGGACCGCCACCAGCACGACTTCTTCCGCCGGGTTCCCGGCGTACTTGAGCACCTCGGCCGTCAGGTCCTTCCCCAGGTCCTGCGCCGACCGGATGACGAGCACCTTCCCGCCCCCGAACAGCGACGGCGACGTCAACTCCGAGATCCGCCCCGGCTCAAGCCCCCCGGGCGCCAGGTCGATGACCTCCACCTCCGGATCTTCGGCCCGCGCGGACGCGACGACCTCCCCGATCGCCCGCTCCACGAGCAGCTCTTCGTCCCCGATCACCAGCACAACCGACTCGACCGCCACACCAGCAGCATGCCACGCCCCAGGACGGGCTCAGTACCGCCGAGCAGCACCGTGACGCCCTCCGCGTGCCGTCCGGAGGCTCCCGCCGCAGCCGGTAGAGGGACCCCGGGTCCTGGGCCATCCCGGCTCATCGAGTAGGGGCGTCCTGGACGCGGCGGCAGTCGGGGGTCGAGCCCCGCGGATCGGCGCTGTGCGCGTCCACCGCCCCTGTATCTCCCGCAGCGCTTCGTCCCGCCCGGCCGGCATGCCGCCAATGCACGTCGGCCAGCTCGAAGCAGAGCGGTCGGGAGTGTCTGAAAGCCTACGCCGCCGTGCTGCAGATGACAGCGTGGGTTGATGGCTGAACACCGCCGGACCCCGGCGGCCACTGTGAGACCTCCCGACTGTGAGCCGACCCGCTCTTGTACTGCGGTTTACAGACCTGTAAGTTAACCCGCGTGTCGAAGTGGTCGATGAGCGGCGAGCGAATCCTGGAGGTGGCCGCGGCGCTCTTCTACGCGGAGGGGATCGGCGCCATTGGCGTCGATCGTGTGGTCGAGGAGTCCGGGGTCTCCAAGCCGACCTTGTACGCGCAGTTCGGCTCGAAGGCGGGCTTGATCGCTGCCGTCCTGGATCGTCGCCGCGAGCAGCGGCAACAAGCAATCGGCGCGTATCTGGCGGACGCCGTCGATCCACCCGCGAGCCAGGTCCTGCGGTTGTTCGACTGGTTCGCCATCGGCCACGCCAAACCGGGGTTCCGCGGGTGTCCGTTCACCAACGCCGCCGCCGAGCTGCCCGACCCCGAGCACCCTGCGCGCCAGGTCATCGCGGAGTACAAGGCCTGGCTTCGTACGGTGCTGACCGACCTGGCCGAGGAAGACGGGCTGCCCGACCCACCGTGGTGGGGCTCGACCCTGGCACTGCTGATCGACGGCGCGAACGCCCGCGTCGTCACCACCGGCGACACCACGGCCATCCAGGACGCCCGCCGCACCGCCGCGGCGCTCATCGCCGCCGCGCCCGCCCTGCCCCTGCCCGTACCCGCCGAGGAGAACCGTTGAAAGAGACCCTGCAGCCCGGACTGACCCACACGATGACCTACGTCGTTCCGGCGACCCGCACGGTGCCGCACCTGCTGCCCGAATCAGGCGACTTCGCCGCCATGCCGCACGTACTGGCCACCGGCTACCTGGTCGGGATCGTGGAGTGGGCCTGCATCGAGACGGTGAAGGGTCACCTCGAGGACGGCGAGATCACCCTGGGCACCCACGTCGACCTCTCCCATCAGGCGCCGACCGTCCCGGGGGCGACCGTGACCATCGAGGTCACGCTGACCGGCGTCGAGGGACGAGCCCTGACCTTCGACGTCACCGCCCGTGACGATCACGCCGTGATCAGCACCGGCAGCCACCGGCGTGGCGTGGTCAACCACGACCGCTTCGTGAGTCGGCTGCCGCACCCGCAGGTCGGAGCCCGTCGATAAGCCGGCGAGTGTTCGACACCCACCTCCACATCATCGATCCCGCCCACCCACTGGTCGAGAACGGCGGGAAGTCAGGAGGTAGAGGGACGCCAGGGCTGCGGTGCCCGCCAGCGCGTAGGTGAGTTTCGGGGAGAGACCCAAGGTCACGCCGTCCACCAGCTTGCGGGCGAGGTTGAGCGTGCCGGCCCCGGCGCCCCTGTAGGCACGTCGTCGGGTTGTTGATGGCGCGTTGGGGGCGGTCAGTTGCGGGTGATGGCTGTGATGGTGGTTGCGGTGCGGACTATGGCTATGTCTCCTTCCTGGTCGGTGCGGTGGATTTGGGTGTGGAGGCGGCGCAGGAGGGCGAGGGTCGCGGGTGAGGGGTGGCCGTAGTCGTTGTGTTCGCCGACTGAGATCAGCGAGATGGCGGCGTGCGCGGCGGCGAGGAAGCCCGGGTCCTGGCTGCGCGAGCCGTGGTGCGGGACTTTCAGGACGTCGACGCGGGGAACGGTCGCTTCCAGGGCGCGTTGGGCGTCCGTTTCGATGTCGCCTGCGAGGAGGGCGCTGAAGCCTGGTTTGCGGGCGACGAGGACGACGCTCGCATTGTTGATCGCGGTGCCGTCGTCCTCCGGTGAGAGGGGTCGGGCGGGGCCGAGCGGGGCCAGGATCGAGAGCGTCAGGTCGCCGATGCGCCATCGCTGGCCCGGTTCGGCGGGGCGGGAACTGAGACCCGAGGTGTAGCGGGCCTCGCGGCCCGAGGTGGCAGGGGTCGTGAGGACCTGGTGGACCGTGCGGTGGCGGCGGACGCCGGACGTGCCGTTGATGTGGTCGGCGTGCGGGTGGGTCAGGATCAGGAGCGGGACGTCCGTCACGTGGAGACGCCGCAGGCAGCGATCGACCGGGGCCGGCTCCGGGCCGGTGTCGACGACGACGGCCCGGCCCGGGCCGGCGGACAGCGCCAGTGCGTCACCTTGTCCGACGTCGCAGGCGACCATCTGCCAGCCGGGGGGCGGCCAGCCGGGCGACAGCGCGCGCACGGCGATGACGCCGGCCAGTACGCCGGTCATGGCGGCGGCAGCGATCACGCGGAGGCGGCGGCTGCGCAGGACCAGGACCGCCGCCGCGCCGGCCGCGAGGAGGGTCGCGGCGCCGAGGGCTCCGCCCGTCCAGGGGAGGGTCGCGTAGGGCAGCGCGGCGGCGGTGCGGGCGACCCGGATGATCCAGCCGACGGCGAGGCCGGCGGGCCACACGATCAGCCGGGCGAGGGGCAGCGAGACGAGGGCCGTCACGGTGCCGAGCGCGCCGAGGAGGGTCGCGGGGGCGACGGCGGGCGCGGCCAGCAGGTTCGCGAAGACGGACACCACGCCCACCTCGCCGGAGAGCATCACCAGGACCGGCGCCACCGCGACCTCGGCGGCGGCCGTGACGGCGAGGGCGTCGGCGAGGGGACCGGGCAGCCGGCGGGAGAGCCGTTCCCGCCACGGCGGCGCCAGGACCAGCAGCCCGGCCGTCGCGAGGACCGAGAGCGCGAACCCGTACGAGCGCGCGAGCCCGGGATCGATCAGGACGAGGAGCAGGACGGCGGCCGCCAGCGCGGGAAGCCCCTGGCGTTCCCGGCCGGTGAACAGCGCCAGCAGGCCGATGAGGCCCATGACCGCCGCCCGCAGGACGCTCGGTTCCGGCCGCGCGACGAGGACGAAGGCCGCCACCGCGACGACGGCCACGGGCGGGGCGCGGCGGCGGCCGAGGCCGGTGAGGCGGCACAGCCCGGCCACCGCACCGACGACGATCGCCAGGTTCGCTCCGGAGACGACGAGGAGATGGGTGAGCCCCGCGGTGCGGAAATCCGCCGCGAGCGCGGGGTCGAGGCGGGAGGTGTCGCCGACGACCATGGCGGGCAGGACTCCGCGCCGGTCGGGCGGCAGGCGCTCCACGGCCGCCCGCAGCTTCGCCCGCACGCGCTCGGCGGCGCGCTGCGGCGCGGACGGCGGACCGAGGACGTCGGGCGGCCCCCGGACGATCACGACCGCGGCGAGGAGACCGCCGCCCTCGGGCCGCACGAACCGCCCGCGCAGCCGCACCCGCTGGCTGGGGATGAGGCGCAGCCAGCGCGGGTCGGCCGCGATGAGCAGCACCGGGACGCGGACCTCGGCATGCCGCACCGCCTCCGCCCGGGCGCGAACAATGATCATGCGTCGGGCGTGGCCGGGTTTCTCCTGCGGATCGCCGGTCACCACCGCCTCGGCCGTCGCGAACCGTCCGGTACGTGCGAGGTCGTGCACCGGACCGCCGGCCACGGCCGTCGCCCGGAGCGCCACCCCGCACGCCGACGCCGCCGCGCACGCCAGCATGACTCCGACGACGATCCGCCGCCCGCCCGGCCCACCGCCGCCCCGGTCACGACGGCACCGCCCGCCCGATCCCGCATCCGTACGTTCTTCGCCGGGGCTGCGGCGGGAAGTCAGGAGGAAGAAAGAGGCCAGGGCTGCGGTGCCCGCCAGCGCGTAGGTGAGTTTCGGGGAGAGGCCCAAGGTCACGCCGGCCGTCAGCCAGGTGGCGAGGGCGGGGATCAGCAGGCGGATGTCGCGGGTCACACGCGGACCATGGGTTTCAGGTCGGCGAACCGGTGGGCGCCTATGCCGCTGACCTCCTGGAGTTGCTCGACCGAGCGGAAACCGCCGTGCTGGGTGCGGTAGGCGACGATGCGCTGGGCGAGCACGGGGCCCACGCCGGGGAGGTCGTCGAGCTGGTCGGGGGTGGCGGTGTTCAGGTCGAGCGGTGTGCCGGGCGCCCCGGAGGCGGACGCGGCGGGTGCCGGCGCGGGCGTGGGGCGCGGGACGCCGACCGGGATCTGTTCGCCGTCCACCAGCTTGCGGGCGAGGTTGAGCGTGCCGGTCCCGGCGCCCCGGCGGACGCCCCCGGCCGCCTTGATCGCTTCGGCGACCCGGGACCCGGACGGCAGCGTGACCACGCCCGGGTGCCTGACCTTGCCGAGGACGTGGACGACCACCGAGGACGCCGCCGCCGGGGCCGCGGACGCGGTGGGCCGCGGGTCGGTGAGCGCGGCGCTCGCCATCGGGGCCGCGGACGCCTGCGGGCGCGGGCGCGCGAGCCACAGGTAGCCCGCCGCCACCAGGGCCGCGACCACGCCGATGAGGACGAGCGTCCGGACGTGGGACCGGTCGGGCGTCGCGCGTAAGCGGGCGGCCGGGGGCGCGTCGGACGGCGGGGAGGGCGGCTTCAGCCGTCCCATCAAGGTGTGCAGGCGGTCGTGCGGGTCGGGTCTCATGCCGTCCGACGCTAGGGAGGCGCGGCGCCCCGTCGCGGCACGTTGAGCAATTGTGGATAACTCTGCGTCAGCGGCGCCCCGTGGCGGTGCGGGCGGCGGCAGCGGCCGGCACCAGGAGGCCGGCGATGAGCACCGTGACGCGCCGCAGCGAGTCCGGGTCGGAGAGGTACACGCCGCCGAACACGGCGATCGCGAGGACGTTCGCCAGCAGCGCGCCGGTGTTCGTCAGCGCGGAGACCGCCGATGCCCTCGCAGGCCCCACCGCACCCGCGACGCGGTCGACGAGCGGGCTGAACCCGGCGGCGTGCCCCGCGCCCGCGACGTACAGGAGCGGAACCGAGAGCAGCGCCGGCCAGCCGTTCTCAGTCAGGACGGCCAAGACCAAGACGGCGATGGCGAAGGACAGCAGGCCTGCCGAGGGAAGCTTCGTCCGCAGCGGAAAGCGGGTCCAGCCCAGGCCCACGGTGGCGAACCCCATCGTGTACGGGACGAACGTGAGTCCGGCCCGCAGCGGTGAGAAGCCGAGGACGTCCTGCAGATACAGCGCGAGCGTGAACAGGAACCCCGCGTAGGCGCCCATCACCGAGCAGGCGGCGAACAGGCCGGGCCGGACGGACGGGCTCCGGAACACGGAGAGGTCCAGCAGCGGAGACGCCGCCCTCAGCTCGTAAGCGCAGAACACCCCCAGCAGGGCGCAGCCGACCGCCAGGGACGGCCATGTCCAGACCGGCCAGTGCTGTTCCCTCCCGAGCACGAGCGGCACCACGAACGCGGCCATCCCGCACGAGAGCAGCGCCACGCCCACGAGGTCGAGACGCGTTTCCTTCGTAGGTTCCGGAGGCATCACCCGCGGCCCTATGACGAGCAGCAGTGCGCCGATGGGGACGTTGACCAGGAAGATGGGGCGCCAGCTCCCGCCGAGGGTCACGATGACCCCTCCCATGACCTGCCCCAAGGCGACCCCCAGCGCCAGGACCATCGAATAGAGCCCGAGCGCACGTGCTCGGGCGGTCCCGTCGAAAGCCAACTGGATGAGGGAGAGCACCTGCGGCAGCAGCATCGCGGCCGACGCGCCCTGGCACACCCTCGCGGCGACGAGCACGGCGCCGTTCGGTGCCAGCCCGCACGCCAGGGACGCGGCGGTGAATCCGAACAGCCCGAAGAAGAACATCGCGCGGTATCCGCACTTGTCCCCCAGGCGCGTGCCCGTGACGACCAGTACGGCCAGGGCGAAGCTGTATCCGCCCGTGACGAGTTGCAGCAGCGCCCCAGACGAATGCAGCCCCTCCGCGATGTTGGGCATCGCCACCGCCACGATGGAGCCGTCCATCGAGACCATCGTCTGCCCTGCGAGCAGGACCACCAGCAGCCATCGTCCGACCATTCGGCGAGTCTCCATCGAGGCCGCCGGGAACGCTTGAAGATGTTTGTCCTGCGTACGATGGCGACCATGCGCCAGTCGACGCCTGTGGCCGTGACGGACGATTTCGCCGTCCACACGGTGCGCTGCACGGATCACCGGCCCGGCTGGTCGGAACCGGAGCCGTTCACCGGCCACCAGGTCGTCCTGGTCAGGCGGGGACGGTTCCGCATGCGCTCGCGCCGGGGACGCGCGGTGATCGACCCCACGATGGGCTACGCGCAGGCTCCGGACGAGGAGGGCCAGTTCGCGCACCCCGCGGGCGGTGACGTGTGCACCGCCATCACCCTCTCCCCCGATCTATGGCGGGGAGAGTCCGGCATGGTCAGGGTCGGGGCGCGCGCGGACGTCGCCCATCGCCTCCTCCTGCGCGCCGGTCCCGACGCCGCCTACGAGGCGGCCGAACACCTGCTGAGCCTGCTCGACCACCTGAGCCTGGACGACGCGCGGGGAACGCGTCGCGCACTGGTGGACGAGGCCCGCGAGGCCATCGTCAGCGGCCATCCCCAGGCGTCCGGGCTCGTCCCGCTGGCGCGGTTCCTGGACGTCTCGCCGTCCCACCTGAGCCGGACGTTCCGCCGCCAGACCGGCATGTCCGTCACCCGCTACCGCAACCGGGTCCGGGTGAGCCGCGCGCTCGACCGCATCGAACGGGGCGAGCGCGACCTGGCGGGCCTGGCCGCCGATCTCGGTTTCGCCGACCACGCGCACCTCACCCGGACGGTGAAGGCGGAGACGGGCCACCCACCGGCCGCTCTCCGCCGGCTCCTCACGACCTGACCCGTCAGAGCTGGGGCGCCACCACGACGCCGAGCATGCCGGGACCGACGTGGGCGCCGATGACCGGGCCCACCTCGCCGACGTAGACGTCCTCCACGCGGGGGATGCGTTCGCGCAGGCGCGCGGCGAGCGTTTCGGCGCGGGACGAGGCGAACAGGTGCTGGACGCCCAGGTCGACCTTGCGGTCGCCGGCCTCGGCGACGGCCAGCTCTTCGAGCCGGGCCAGCGCGCGCGTGGACGTGCGCACCTTCTCCAGCGGCGCTATCCGCCCGTCGGCGATGTCCAGGAGCGGCTTCACCATGAGCGCCGACCCCAGGAGCGTCGCGGCGGCGCCGATCCGGCCGCCGCGCCGCAGGTGCTCAAGGGTGTCGACGTAGATGAGGGACCGGGTGAGTTCCGCCCGGCGGGACGCGGCGGAGGCGGCCTGCTCGGCGGTGCCGCCGGCGAGGGCGGCGGCGGCCGCGGAGAGGGCGGCGAAACCGAGCCCCATCCCGATGGTGCCGGTGTCGACGACGGTCACGGGCACGGGCGCGTCGCGGGCGGCGAGGCGGGCGGCCTCGACGGTCCCGGACAGGGCGGCCGACAGGTGCACGGAGACGACGTGGGCCGCTCCGGACGAGGCGGCGGCCTTGTAGACGTCGGCGAAGCGTTCCGGCGCCGGGCGCGACGTGGTGATGGGGCGCCATTCCTTCAGCGCCTGCGCGGCCTCGGCGGCGCTGATGTCGCCTTCGTCGCGGGTGGCGCCGCCGACGGCGATCTGCAGCGGGACGACGGTCAGCCCGTGCCGTCCGGCGAGCCCGGCGGGGAGGTAGGCGGTGGAATCCGTGACGACCGCGACCGCACTGCCCATGGTGGCGACCCTACCCGCCGCCGGGGAGGCGCGTCAGGGCTGGACGGGCACGCCGCCGCGCCAGATGCGCAGCGCCCGGAGCCCGAACGCCCACGCGAACGCGCCCTCGTGGTCGGCGTCCCACAGGACGATGTCGGCGAGCATGCCGGGGGCGAGGGAGCCGCGGTCGCCGACGCGCAGCGCGGCGGCGCCGCCGAGGGTGGCGGCGCGCAGCGCCTCGGTGACGCTGAGCCCGAACATGGCGACGGACAGCCCGATGACGAGCGGCATCGAGGTGATGCCGCACTGCCCGGGGTTGTGGTCGGTGCCGAGCGCGACGGTGACGCCGCGGTCGAGCATCTGCCGGACGGGCGCGGGCGAGCGGCTGCTGTTCAGGGCGCTGCCGGGGCAGACGGTGGCGGTGACGCCGGCGTGCGCGAGGGCCTTGATGTCGTCGTCGCTGGCCTGGGTGAGCAGGTCGGCGGACGCGCAGCCGACCTCGGCGGCGACCTGCGCCGCGCCGATGCGCTCGTTGGCGCAGGCGTGCATGCGGGCCTTCAGCCCGGCGCGCTTGCCGGTGAGCAGCAGGGCGCGGGCCTCCTCGGCGGTGAAGTGGCCCTCGTCGCAGTAGACGTCGATCGAGTCGGCGCCGGCGACGGCGGCGTCGCCGGCCCACAGCCGGACGGCCTCGATGTAGTCGCGGCGGCGGCCGAAGAACTCGGGCGGCAGGATGTGCGCGGCGAGGAACGTCGCGTGGATGCGCGGCATGGACGGCTCGCCCTCCAGCGACCGCAGCATCCGGATGTCGGCGAGCTCGCCGTCGCGGGTGAGGTGGTAGCCGGTCTTGGCCTCGACGGTGGTGGTGCCGGCGAGGATCCACTGGCGGAGCCGTTCGCGGACGCCGTTGCACAGCGTCCAGGGGTCGGTGCCGCGGGTGACGGTGACGGTCGAGTTGACGCCGCCGCCCGCCGCGGTGATGGCGGAGTGCGACGACCCGCTGGTGCGCATGGCCAGTTCGGCCCAGCGGTTGCCCGCGTAGACGGGGTGGGAGTGCGCGTCGATGAGGCCGGGGGTGACGAGGCCGCCGCCGAGGTTCTCGACGTGGTCGACGTCCACGATGTCGTCGATGATGCCGGGGACGCTCTGCGGGAGGTCGGATGCGGGCCCGGCCCAGACGATCCGGTCGTCATGGATGAGGACCGCGGCGTTGCTGCAGACGTCGGTGCCCGTCCAGAGCCTGCCGATGTTCGTCAACAGCCGTACCGTCATAGGGTCACCGACCTGAGAGGAGCCGTGCGCGGTGCCGCGCGGGATGGCGCTGGAGGGGGCCGCCCGCCCTCATTCCAGTGTTCGGACCTGCCATGGCCACCTGCTCTCGATCCGAAACACCGACTGGGTGCCGGCGATCAAGCTCACCGTTGGAGGGTCGGGTGGCCGGACGACCACCGCTGGCAACGAGACCGGAGATATCGGTTTCGTCACGGTAGTGCACCGAAGGCCCGTCCGACAACCTTTCGTCGTAGCGCATCGACAGCCATCACCCCGCCCCTAGCTCTATGACCGTACGGATTTCAACCGCACCGTCAAGCGGATTGGACAAGCTGTCACCGTTCGGCGACCGAGATGGCCCTTCTGCCGGTTTCGGTCGTGTCCGAGGGGCGCGATCCGGGCCTCGGTGAACGGCCCGGCCTCCGGGTTTCCCCGGAGACCGGGCCGGTTTCGGGCCGCCGGAAGGGGTCAGGCCGTCGGGGAGACGGTCTCGTACTGCGCGAGCTCGCCGGCGAGGCCCGCCGGGACCCGCGCGTGCAGGACCGTGCCCTCGGCGACGTGCTCCTGCTTGAGCACCTCGCCGCGCTCGTGCACCTGGGCGACGAGGTCGCCGCGCTCGTACGGGACGAGGACGTGCAGCTCGCTCTCCAGCCCCGGCAGGTCGGCCTCGATGGCCGCGCGCAGCTCGTCGATGCCGAACCCGGTGCGGGCGGAGACGACGACGCTGTGCGGCTCGCGCCGCTGCAGCCGCGCGAGCGCGAGGTCGTCGGCCGCGTCCGCCTTGTTGATGACGATGATCTCCGGGATCCGGTCCGCGCCGATCTCGCGGAGCACTTCGCGGACGGCGTCGATCTGGGCCTCGGGGTCGGGGTCGGAGCCGTCCACGACGTGCAGGATCAGCCCGGCGTCGGTGACCTCCTCCAGCGTCGACCGGAACGCCTCGACGAGCTGGTGCGGCAGGTGCCGCACGAACCCGACGGTGTCGGCGAGGGTGTAGGCGCGGCCGCCGGGCGTCTCGGCGCGCCGGACGGTCGGGTCGAGGGTGGCGAACAGCGCGTTCTCCACCAGCACCCCGGCGCCGGTGAGCCGGTTGAGCAGCGACGACTTGCCCGCGTTGGTGTAGCCGGCGATGGCGACGGCGGGCACCTGGTTGCGCCGGCGCTCGCCGCGCTTGGTGTCGCGCGCCTTGGACATCTCGGCGATCTGCCGGCGCAGCTTGGCCATCCGGGTGCGGATCCGCCGCCGGTCCAGCTCGATCTTGGTCTCGCCGGGGCCGCGGCCGCCGATGCCGACGCCGCCCGCGGCGCGCCCGCCGACCTGCCGGGACAGGTTGCCGCCCCAGCCGCGCAGCCGCGGCAGCAGGTAGTCGAGCTGCGCCAGCTCGACCTGCGCCTTGCCCTCGCGGCTCTTGGCGTGCTGGGCGAAGATGTC
>NZ_JBIQHY010000218.1:0-3844 GCF_044508335.1 Actinomadura sp. | reverse complement strand
GGCCGTGCCGGCCGACGGTGGTGAGCACCTCGGTGGCGAGCGGGTCGGTGACGGTAATCGTCGTGTCATCGCCCCCCGGCCGTTCCGCCGTTGCAACTGCTGGCAGATGGTCGCGGTGCCGTGCTCCAGGTCCACATCCACCCACCGCAGCCCGGCGGCGGCGCCCATCACCCTCTCGACCGCATCCCCGACGCGCTCCGCCGAGAAATCGTCGTCACCGTCTGACCGGAACCGTCTGACCGGAGCGGCAACGTTCCACCGGTCGCGCCCGCTCCCACACCGCGGCGGCGTGGGCGCGCCGGTTGCGGACCGTGATCCCGATCGGCACGGCGAACGGAGACTGAGCCGCTGTTGTCCGGGCCGAAGTCCGCCGGGAATCATCCGCGGCAGTTACTTGTTCGGCTAACTGTTCACCGAGTCGAGCAAGGAGTGAGGACGGCAGATGACCGCTTCCATCGAAGGCCAAGCCCGCGTGAACCCGTTCGAGACCGTGGAGGTCGGGTTCGGGACGCTCAAGAACCGGGTCGTGATGGCACCGATGACGCGCAGCCGCGCGTACGGGCCGGACGCGAGTCCCACCCGGCTGATGGCCGAGTACTACGCGCAGCGGGCAAGTGCGGGGCTGATCGTCACCGAGGGCGTCCAGCCCAGCCGGATCGGCCAGGGCTACCCCGACACGCCCGGTCTGCACAGCACCGCCCAGGTCGAGGCGTGGCGCCGGGTGACCGACGCCGTGCACGGCCGCGGCGGGAAGATCGTCGCGCAGCTGATGCACACGGGCCGAATTGGGCATCCGGACAACTATTCTTCGTCCGCCGTGCCGGTCGGTCCGTCGGCGGTCCGTGCCGAAGGCCAGATCTTCACCGCCGGCGGCCCGCGGGAGTTCGTCGAGCCGGTGCCGCTCACCGGCGAGCAGATCTGGGAGACGGTCGCGGACTTCGCCTCGGCCGCCCGCAACGCGATCGCGGCCGGCTTCGACGGCGTCGAACTGCACGGCGCCAACGGCTACCTGCTCCACCAGTTCCTCTCCACCAACGCCAACCGGCGCGAGGACGAGTGGGGAGGGCCGCCGGAGAACCGGATCCGCCTGACGCTGGAAGCCGTCCGCGCGGTGGCCGAGGAGATCGGCGCCGGGCGCACCGCGCTGCGGATCTCCCCGGCGAACCCGCTGAACGACATCGAGGAGCGCGATCACGCCGAGACGTACCGGCTGCTCGTCGACGAACTGGACGACCTCGGCCTGGCCTACCTGCACGTGCTGGAGTCCACGGACCCCGGGTTGACGTCCGTCCTGCGGGCGCGGTGGTCCGGCGTGTTCATGCTGAACCCGGCCACTCCCGGGTCGCGGACCGGGCCGGAGCACCTCTCGCTCATCGAGGAGGGCGCCGCCGACCTGGTCTCCTTCGGCCGCCTCTTCATGGCCAACCCCGACCTGCCGCACCGGCTTGAGAAGGGCGCACCGCTTCACGAACCGGACCTGAGCAAGGCCTACGGCGGCGACGCCGCGGGCTACACCGACTACCCCGCCCTTCAGCCCGCGCAGACGGCCGGGGCCTCCTCCTGACGTCCACTACCAGTGGAGGGACACCGCAATGAACACCACCGCACGCATTGACCACGGCACCGGACGGGTCGTCGTCATCACCGGCGCAGCCGGAGGAGTCGGGTCCGCCCTCGTCGGCCGTTTCCTGCGCAACGGCGATCGGGTGATCGCCACGGACCTGTCCGCCGCCGCCCTCGGCAAGCTCCGCGCGGATCTGGGCGCGGACGAGTCGCTCGTGACCGTCGCGGGCAGCATCGCCGACGAGGACGACGTGCGGGCGATCGCCGACGCCGCTCGCCGGCTGGGGGGCGTCGACGTGCTCCTCAACGTCGCCGGGTTCTTCCCGTTCGACATGTTCGAGGACACCAGCCCCGACCGCTGGCGCACGGTGATCGACATCAATCTGACCGGCTATTTCCTGGTGACCCACGCTCTGCTGCCCATGATGAGGGGCCGCGGCTGGGGCCGGATCGTCAACGTCGGGTCGGCGTCGATGTTCCCCGGCGTCCCCGGGCAGGTCCACTACGTCACGGCGAAGGCCGGACTGGTCGGGTTCACCCGCAGCCTCGCACGCGAGGTCGGCGCGGACGGCATCACCGTCAACCTGCTGACCCCCGGCCTGACGCTCACCGGGCCCGTGCTGGAGAACTTCCCGCCGGAGCTGATCGCGTCCCAGCGCGAGGGCCGCGCCCTCAAGCGGGACCAGCACGCCGCGGACCTCGTCGGGCCGATCTTCTTCCTGGCGTCTCCGGACGCCGACTTCGTGACCGGCCAGACGCTGAACGTCGACGGCGGCATGTTCATGAACTGACCTCGGCGGGCCGCGCTCCGGCGCGGGGCGCGGCCCGGCGGAACGGAAGGAACCGATAATGACCGAGTTCAACGACCGCGTCATCGCGGAGTTCCGGGCGAACCGAGGCCGCGTCGGCGCCTGGGGGACCGACCTGGTCCTCATCCATCACCGCGGCGTACGGACCGGGACATCGCGGGTGAACCCCGCGATGTCCCTGCGCGACGGCGACGGCTGGCTGGTGGTGGGGTCCGCGATGGGTGCTCCGCGCGACCCGGCCTGGACGGTCAACCTGCGCGCTCACCCCGACACCGAGA
Organism: Actinomadura sp.; assembly: GCF_044508335.1. Taxonomy (NCBI): domain Bacteria; kingdom Bacillati; phylum Actinomycetota; class Actinomycetes; order Streptosporangiales; family Thermomonosporaceae; genus Actinomadura; species Actinomadura sp. Next base: position 1,194 of record NZ_JBIQHY010000218.1, on the reverse strand, counting down.
TCGAGGCCGTGATCGACGGCGGCATCGCCACCGTCCCGGTGCGTGCCGTCGAACTGGCCGGCCGGGAGCGCGAGGCCGCGTTCGCGCGCTTCGTCGAGATGGCGCCCGCCTTCGCGGCCTACCAGGCCAAGGCGCCGCGGCTGCTGCCGGTGATCCGCTTCGTCCGCCGCGGGCCCGGAGGCTGAGCCGTGCCGCGGACCGGGCCCGCCGTCAGGCCGGCGGGCCCGGATCCCGCTGTTCGGCGGCGATCAGATTGCTCTCCAGGACGTGCAGCGCGTGCAGCACCCGGTCCCGCTCGGCGGCGTCCATCTCGCCGACGGTGAGCGACTCCAGCTCGGCCCAGATCCGCTTCACGCTCTGCTTCAGCGCGAGGCTGGCACGGGTGGCCTCGATGATCGTCACCCGCTTGTCGGTGGGGCTGCGGGTGCGCCGGACGAACCCGGCCGCCTCCAGCCGGCGGACCGAACGCGCCACCGAGGGCGCGTCGGACTCCAGGGTCCGGACGAGGTCGACCTGCCGCTGCGGTCCGCGATCCCACAGCTGGATCATCAGCAGCTCTTGGCCGGGATAGAGGCCGACGTCGCGGAGCAGCCGGCCCGCGAACGCCTTGTGCAGCCGCGCGACACGGAAGATCGAATGGCTGATCGGACCGAGACCGGCGACCGAGTCCTCCGACGGCTCGCCCGCCGCACCCGCTGTCTCCGCCACAGTTCCGAGGTTACCGAGCCCGAGCGCCGACCCGGTCCCCGGAGGTCGGGCCGCCACTGGTCAGGCTCACGCCCGGGAAGCAGCGGTCCACGCCCCGTCTTCGTGCAAACCCCCTGCGGACTTGGCGGACGCCGGGTCGTCCACCACGTGCCGAGCGGCGGGTCATGAGGCCGATGGCGGCCCGGCGGATCATGGCTTCGCTGGTGGCGGCACGGCGTTCGCAGTCGCGGGCGCAACCGCCGCCACGCGCAGACCAAACTTGACAGACTGGCAACGGGTCAGGGGCGCCCTCTGTCCGGAGAGCGGCCCGCGACCGTCATCTGACGCCCTGGCCGGATCTTGGTCTCGGGGGCCTGCGAACGTCATTAAGATCCCCTGGTGATCTTCAAACGGTCTGTTGCGGCCGGTGGTCTGCTCTGCTTGCTCGTCGCCTGCTTGCTCGTCCCCTGCGCGCTGGTCGGCGCGCCCCCCGTCGCCGCTGACGAC
>NZ_JBIQHY010000217.1:0-3844 GCF_044508335.1 Actinomadura sp. | reverse complement strand
GTCTCATACAGCTCCCGGCCCATCCCCACACGCTGACTGCCCTGACCCGTGAACAGCAGTCCGAGCCGCCCGGACGACACGCTGCCGCGCACGACGGTGTCCCCAAGGAGCACCGCGCGGTGGTCGAGGGCGGCGCGCGTCGCCAGCGTCATCGCGACGTCGGCGGCCGGGGCGCCGCGGTAGTCCCGCACCGCCTCGATCAGCGCGTCCACGGCGGCGGCGGACCGGCCGGAGAAGACCAGGGGCGGCGCCGGACGGTCGTCGGCCGCGGCGGGCGCGGCGGGCGCGTCCTCGCGGGGGGCCTCCTCCAGGATCACGTGCGCGTTGGTGCCGCTGAACCCGAACGAGGACACCGCCGCCCGGCGCGGCCGGTCCACCCGCGGCCACGGCCGGGTCTCGGTCACCGGCTCGACCGCGCCCGCCGACCAGTCCACGTGCGGCGACGGCTCGTCCACGTGCAGGGTCGCCGGGACGACGCCGCGGCGCAGCGACTCCACCATCTTGATCACGCCGGCGAGGCCGGCCGCCGCCTGCGTGTGGCCGATGTTCGACTTGACCGACCCGAGGAGCACGGGCTCGGCGCTCCCGCGGTCGCGGCCGTAGGTGGCGAGCAGCGCCTGCGCCTCGATCGGGTCGCCGAGCCTGGTGCCCGTCCCGTGCGCCTCCACCACGTCGACGTCGCGGCCGGTCAGCCCCGCCGAGGCGAGCGCCGCCCGGATCACCCGCTGCTGCGACGGGCCGTTCGGCGCGGTCAGCCCGCTGCTCGCGCCGTCCTGGTTGACGGCGCAGCCGCGGACGACGGCGAGCACCCGGTGGCCGAGCCGCTGAGCGTCCGACAGCCGCTCGACCAGCAGCACCCCCGCGCCCTCGGCCCAGTTGGTGCCGTCGGCGGACGCCGCGAACGCCTTGCACCGCCCGTCCGCCGCCAGGCCCCGCTGCCTGCTGAAGTCGACGAAGGCGCGCGGGGTGGCCATCACGGTCGCGCCGCCGACCAGCGCCAGCTCGCACTCGCGGTCGCGCAGCGCCCGGGACGCCAGGTGCAGGGCGACCAGCGACGACGAGCACGCCGTGTCCACCGTCACCGAGGGGCCCTCGAACCCGTACACGTAGGACAGCCGGCCGGACAGCACGCTGCCCGCGCTGCCGGTGCCCGAGTATCCGGCGGTCCGGTGCTCGGCGCCGTGGATCAGGTCGCCGTAGTCCTGGCCGTTCGTCCCCATGAAGACGCCGACCGGGCGGCCGCGCAGGCCGGTCGGCGGCACGCCCGCGTGCTCGAACGCCTCCCACGCCGTCTCCAGCAGCAGCCGCTGCTGCGGGTCCATCGCCAGCGCCTCGCGCCGGGAGATGCCGAAGAAGTCGGAGTCGAAGTCGGCGGCGTCCTCGATGAACCCGCCGACCGCCACCGACGACGAGCCGAGGTCGCCCGGATCGCCGGAGAGCCTGCGCAGGTCCCATCCCCGGTCGGCCGGGAAGTCGCCGATCGCGTCGCCGCCGCCGGCCGCCAGCCGCCACAGGTCCGCGCCGGACCGCACCCCGCCGGGGAACCGGCAGCCGATGCCGATGACGGCGATGGGCTCGCTGGACGACCCCGACAGCTCGGCGACGCGCCGGCGGAGGCGCTGGATCTCCTTGAGCGAGTCCCGCAGGGCGCCGACGACCTGGCCGCCGGCCTCGCCCGTCGTCTCGTTCGGCGTCATCGAGCGAGTCCTTCCGTGTTGCGCGCGAGTTCCAGCAGGCCCTGGAGGTCCAGGGCGTCGATCTCGTCGTCCGCGACGTCCCGGGCGCCGTCCGCGGGAGCCGCCGCGGAATCCGTGTCGGGGTCCTCGCCGGAGAGCTCGCGCATGACGTGCTCGGCCAGGGCCTCCGGTGTCGGGTGGTCGAAGAGCACGGTGGCCGGGAGCCGCAGGCCGGTGAGGACGATGAGGCGGTTCCGCAGGTTCACGGCGGCCAGCGAGTCGAAGCCCAGCTCCTGGAACCCGCGGTCGCCGATGACGCGGTCGGTGGACGCGTGGCCGAGCACCGCCGCGGCCTCCGCCCACACGGTCTCCCGGACGAGGTCGAGCCGGTCCTGCGCGCCCGCCGCCTCCGCGAAGCGCTTCGCCAGGGACGGGCCGTCCGGCCGTCCGTCCGGCGCCGCGACCGGCCCGTCGGCGAGCCCGCTCACCAGCGGGCTCGGGCGGATCGCGGTGAAGTGGGGGGCGAAGGCCGGCCAGTCCACGTCGGCCACGGCCACGGTGCCGCGGCGGCCGTCGCCGAGCAGCCCGCCGAGCGCGTCGAGCGCGCCGTCCGGGTCCAGCGCGGTCAGGCCGCCGGCCGGCCGGTGACCGTCCCCGGCCCCGGCCAGGCCCGCCCCGGACCACGGCCCCCACGCGACCGACAGGCCGGGGAGGCCGTCGGCGCGGCGGCGCTCGGCGAGCGCGTCCAGGTAGGCGTTGGCGGCGGCGTAGCCGGCCTGCCCGGCATTGCCGAGGAAGCCCGCGAGGGAGGAGAACAGGACGAAGTCCGCGAGTTCGCCGCAGCGCTCCCTGGTCAGCTCGTCGAGGTGGCGGGCGCCGTCCGCCTTGGCGGCGAGCACCCGCGCGAGGCGCTCCGGGGTCAGCTTGTCCAGCACCCCGTCGTCGGTGATCCCCGCGAGGTGGACGACCGTGCGGAGCGGTCGGCCGGCGGGGATCTCGTCGATGACGCGCGCCAGCGCCTCCCGGTCGGCGACGTCGCAGGCGACCAAGCTCACCTCGGCGCCCAGATCGCGGAGTTCCCCCGCCAGCCCGGCAGCGCCGGGGGCGTCGGCACCGCGGCGCGACAGCAGCAGCAGATGCTCCGCGCCCTCGGCGGCCAGCGCGCGGGCGACCCGTGCGCCGAGCCCGCCCGTGCCGCCGGTGATCAGGACGGTGCCCGGGGCCGGGCGCCAGGGCCGCGGCGCGGGCGCGGCGGCCCGCGCCATCCGCCTGGCGAACAGGCCCGCGGCGCGGACGGCCACCTGGTCCTCGGCACCGGCCAGCGCCGCGCACAGGCGGGTCGAGGACCGGTCGTCCGGCTCGGCGGGGAGGTCGACGAGGCCGCCCCACCGGCTCCCCAGTTCCAGTGCTGCGACCCGGCCCAGCCCCCACGTCTGCGCGGCGAGCGGCGAGCCGATCCGATCGGCCGCCGTGACGGCAACGGCCTCCGACGTGGCGCACCACAGCGGTGCGTCCGTGTTCTGGAGTGCCTTCGCGAGGCGCAGATTGGCGGCGAGCCCGGCCGGGACTCCGCCTCCGGGCGGCTGCTCCCGGTCGCGCAGCGCGGCGAGGGACAGCACGCCCGCCAACCGGCCCGTGTCCGGCAGGGCGACTGGCCCATCGTCGTCCGGGACCACCAGTTCGTGGACGGTCGCCCCGTTCTCGGTCATGGCCCGGACGATCCGCTCCGTCCATGCGCGCTCACGGTCGTCACCGCCATCGGCGACCGCCACCAGCCATGTGCCGGAGAGCGCCGCGGCAGTGTCGGGGACGCTGCGCCAGCTCGCGGTGTAGCAGCCGGCCCGGTCGGCGGGCGCGGCCTCGGCTTCCGCGGGCCAGAACCGTTCGCGCTGGAAGGGGTAAGTGGGGACGTCGGGGTCGGGCTGGGCGTTCCAGGCGGTGAACAGGGTGGGCCAGTGGACGTCGGTGCCGTTGGTCCAGAGCGTGGCGAGCGCGGTCAGGAAGGTTTCGGTCTGGGGGCGGCTTCGGCGCATCGCGGGGACGAAGACCTGGCCGTCCTCGTCGGTGATCTGCTGGGCGAGGGCGGTCAGGACGGCGTCGGGTCCCAGTTCCAGCCAGCGGGTGGCGCCCTGGGCGTGCAGGGCGGTGACCATGTCGGCGAACCGGAC
>NZ_JBIQHY010000098.1:23447-27186 GCF_044508335.1 Actinomadura sp. | reverse complement strand
GGCCACCGCCGAGGCCACCGCCGAGGCCACCGCTCGCGCCACCGTGGAGATCACCGCGGAGACCCAGGCCGACACAGATGCCCGCACAGGGGCCGGCGCAGGGGCCGGCGCGGGGGCGGACACGCCGCCCGGGTCCTGAAACGGCGCTCAGAACATTCTGAGAGAACCATGAGAAACCGCCTCCGGCGGACGGGCCGCCCACCGGCACTGTCTACCGTGTGTGCATGCAGCCCGACACCCGGGGAGCCGGGCCCGCGCGGATCCTGGTCGTGGACGACGAACCCGCCGTCCGCGAGTCGCTGACCAGCAGCCTGGAGTTCGAGGGATACCGGGTCGCCGGGGCCGCCGACGGCGTCGCGGCGCTCGACCAGGTCGAACGGCGGGCCCCCGACCTGGTCGTCCTGGACGTCCTCATGCCGCGGATGGACGGCCTGACCGCCTGCCGCCGGCTGCGCGCCCTCGGCGCCACCATGCCGGTGCTGATGCTCACCGCCCGCGACATGGTCGGCGACCGCGTCACCGGCCTGGACGCCGGCGCCGACGACTACCTGGCCAAGCCGTTCGAACTCGACGAGCTGCTCGCCCGCGTCCGCGCCCTGCTGCGCCGCGCCGCCATGAACACCGCGCCCACCCCCGCCGGAGCCGCCGCCGGGAGCACCGGCGCCGTGCTGGCGTTCGGCGACCTGCGCATGGACACCCTCACCCGCGAGGTCACCCGCGCCGGCCGGCCCGTCGAGCTGACCCGCACCGAGTACATGCTGCTGGAGATGTTCCTGGCCCACCCCCGCCAGGTCCTCACCCGCGAGCAGATCCTGGAGACCGTGTGGGGGTTCGACTTCGAACCCGCCTCCAACTCCCTGGACGTGTACGTGATGTACCTGCGGCGCAAGACCGAGGCAGGCGGGCTGCCGCGGCTCGTGCACACCGTCCGCGGCGTCGGGTACGTGCTGCGCGCGGCGGCGTCCCCATGAACCGGGCGGCGCCGGCCGCCCGGGCGTCCGCGGCCCGGGCCCCGGTGACCCGGCGGCTCACGCTGCGCACCCGGCTGGCGCTGCTCACCGCCGCCGCCGTCGCGCTCGCCGTCGCCGCCTGCGCCACCGCCGGATGGCTGCTCACCCGCAACCAGCTCTACACCGAGCTCGACCGGCGGCTGGCCGCCACCACCGGCGGGCCGCCCGGACCCGAGCACGACCGCCCGTTCCGCGGCGCCGCCCAGCGGATCGAGGACGCCCTGGCCCGCTGCTCCCACGACCCCTCCGCCAGCCTCAACCCGCCGCCCGGCCCCTTCGAGATGACCCAGGCGGTGACCGCCGACGGGCGGCGCTGCACCCTGCCCGGCTCCGGGGCGCTGCGCGTCACCGCGCAGGACGTCGAAGTCGCCCGCGGCGAACGCGGCCACGCCTACCACGACGGCACCGGCACCACCGCCGGCGGCGGCACCGACCACGTCCGCGTCCTCACCCGCTCCTTCCGCGCCGCGGACGGAACCCAGGCCGCGGTGTCCTACGCCATCTCCCTGGACGAGGTCGAGGGGCCGCTGGACAACCTCGCGCTGCTGCTCACCGCCGTCACCGCCCTGGGCGTGCTGGTGTCGGCCGCCGCCGGCCTGGCGATCGCCCGCGCGTCGCTGCGGCCGGTGGACGAGCTGACCGGCGCCGCCGAGCACATCGCCCGCACCGAGGACCTCGCCACCCGCATCCCCGCGGAGGGCACCGACGAGATCGCCCGCCTGTCGCGCTCCTTCAACGCCATGACCGCCGCGCTGGCCGCGTCCCGCGAACGGCAGCGGCAGCTCATCGCCGACGCCGGGCACGAGCTGCGCACCCCCCTCACCAGCCTGCGCACCAACATCGACCTGCTGCTGCGCGCCGAGGCCACCGGCCGCAACCTGCCCCCCGACGCCCGCCGCACCCTGCTCACCGGCGTCAAGGCGCAGATGCGGGAGCTGTCCAGCCTCGTCGGCGACCTGCTGGAACTGGCCCGGCCCGCCGACGCGCGGCCCGCCCGCGAGACCGTCGCCCTGCACGACGTCGCCGCCCGCGCCGTGGCGCGCGCCCGGCTGCGCGGCCCCGGCCTCACCGTCGAATCCCGCGCCGACCCCTGGTACGTGCACGGCGACCCGGCGTCCCTGGAACGCGCCGTCGTCAACCTGCTGGACAACGCCGTCAAGTTCAGCCCGCCCGGCGGCACCGTCACCGTCCGGCTCGCCGGCGGGGAGCTGACCGTCCGCGACCGCGGCCCCGGCATCCCCGCCGAGGACCTCCCGCACGTGTTCGAGCGGTTCTGGCGGTCCCCGTCCGCGCGGAGCCTGCCCGGCTCGGGGCTCGGGCTGTCCATCGTCGCCCGCGTCGTCGCCGAGACCGGCGGCCGAGTGACCCTCGAACCCGCCCCCGGCGGCGGCACCCTGGCCCGCGTCCGCCTCCCCGGCACCCCCGCACCCCCCGACTGACCCCGCCGACCGTCCCCGCCGACCGTCCCCGCCGGGCCGCGCTGCCGGGCCGCGCTGCCCCGCGGTTTCTCATGGCGCGTTAATCGGCGCCTCACCTGCCTCCCACGGCCGCCGCCGAACCTCGGCCCCATGAGTCGCCTCATCACCGAACCGGGCACGCCCGCCGAGCCGCCGCCCCGCCACGACCGCGGGGACCGGCGGCGGCTGGTCGAGGTGGTCGTCCCCGTCCACAACGAAGAACGCGTCCTGGCCGCCGGCGTCGAACGCCTCCACGCCTACCTGGCCGCCACGTTCCCCTACCCGTTCCGCATCACCGTCGCCGACAACGCCAGCACCGACGCCACCTGGCCGGCCGCCGAGGACCTGGCGGCCAGGCTCCCGCACGTGCGCGCCGTCCGGCTGGAGGACAAGGGCCGCGGGCGCGCGCTGCGGCACGTGTGGGGCGCCAGCGACGCCGACGTCGTCGCCTACATGGACGCCGACCTGTCCACCGACCTGGACGCGTTCCTGCCGCTGGTCGCCCCGCTCATCTCCGGGCACAGCGACCTGGCCATCGGGTCCCGCCTCACCCGCGGCTCCGCCGTCGTCCGCGGCCCCCGCCGCGAGATCATCTCCCGCTGCTACAACCTGCTGCTGCGCACCGCCCTCGCCGCCCGCTTCACCGACGCCCAGTGCGGCTTCAAAGCCGCCCGCACCGAGACCGTCCAGGCGCTGCTGCCCGCGGTGCAGGACGAGGCGTGGTTCTTCGACACCGAGCTGCTGCTGCTCGCCGAACGCAACGGGCTGCGCATCCACGAGGTCCCCGTCGACTGGGTCGACGACCCCGACAGCCGCGTCGACGTGCTGCGCACCGCCCTCGACGACCTGCGCGGCATGGCCCGCGTCGCCCGCCGCATGCTCACCGGCGCGTTCCGCGCCCCCGCCGCCCGGCCCGCGCCCGCCCTGCCCGCCGGGATGGGACGCCAGATGCCCGCCTTCGCCGCCATCGGCGCCGCCAGCACCCTCGCGCAGGTCGCCCTGTTCGCCGCGCTGCGGACGGTCATGGGGCCGCTGTGGGCCAACGCCGTGTCCCTGACCGCCACCACCATCGGCAACACCGCCGCCAACCGGCGCTTCACCTTCGGCGTCACCGGCGCCCGCCGCGCCGCGCGCCACCAGCTCCAAGGCGGCGCCGCGTTCCTGCTCGCCCTGGCCCTGTCCACCGGCGGCCTCGCCGCCCTGCACGCCGCCGCGCCCGGCGCGTCCCGCGCCGTGGAGGCCGCCGCGCTCGTCACCGCCAACGCCGCCGCC
>NZ_JBIQHY010000098.1:21550-23347 GCF_044508335.1 Actinomadura sp. | reverse complement strand
CGGCGCGTCCCGCGCCGTGGAGGCCGCCGCGCTCGTCACCGCCAACGCCGCCGCCGCCCTGGCCCGGTTCCTGCTGATGCGCGCCTGGATCTTCCACCCCCGCCGCCTCGCCCCGCGCGGCGCACCGCGCCCCGCCGCACACCCAGCCGCACACCCAGCCGCACACCCAGCCGCACATCGCACCGGAGGGACGCCCTCGTGACCGCCACCGCCACCGCGCCCGCCGGGCGGCGCGGCCCCGCCCCGGCCCGGCCCCTGCGGCGGCTGCTCCTCGGCGCCCCCGACGACCCCCGCTGGGCCCGGCCCGCCCTGTGGGCCGTCCTGATCGCCGCGGGAGCGCTCTACGGGTGGGGGCTGCCGGACGCCGGATACGCCAACGCCTACTACTCCGCCGCCGTCAAAAGCGGCACCCAGAGCTGGAAGGCGTTCTTCTTCGGCTCCCTGGACGCCGGCTCCTACATCACCGTCGACAAACCGCCCCTGGCGCTGTGGGCGATGGGCCTGTCGGCCCGCATCCTCGGATTCGGCACGTGGAGCCTGCTGCTCCCGCAGGTCGTCGAAGGCGTCGCCGCCGTCGCCGTCCTGCACGCGGCGGTCCGGCGCGCGTTCGGGCACGCCGCCGCGGTCACCGCGGCGGCCGTGCTCGCCCTCACCCCGATCACCGTCGCGATCAACCGCGACAACAACCCCGACACCCTCCTGGTCCTGCTGATGGTCGCCGCCGCCTGGGCCTGCCAGCGCGCCATCGCCGGCGGGCGGGCGCGGCCCCTGCTGCTCGCGGCGTTCCTGATCGGCTGCGGCTTCAACACCAAGATGCTGCAGGCGTTCCTGCCCGTCCCCGCGCTGGCCCTGGCCTACCTGGTCGCGGCGCGGCCCGGGATCCGGCGGCGGCTGGCGCACCTGGCCGCCGCCGGCGCCGTCCTGGCGGTCTCGTCGCTGTGGTGGGTCCTCACCGTCGACCTGATCCCCGCCCGCTCCCGCCCCTACATCGGCGGCAGCACCGACGGCACCGCCCTGGACCTGGTCATCGGCTACAACGGCCTCGGCCGCGTCCTCGGCCAGGACGGGCCGGGCGGACGCGGCGGCCCCGGGTTCGGCGGCGGGTTCGGCGGCGCGCCCGGCGCCGGGCGGCTGTTCAACGACATCCTCGGCGGCCAGATCTCCTGGCTGATCCCCTTCGCCGTCCTCGCCCTGGCCGCCGGGCTCGTCCTGCTGCGCCGCCGCCCCCGCACCGACCCCGCCCGCGCCGCGCTGATCCTGTGGGGCGGCTGGCTCGCCGTCCACTACGCCGTCTTCAGCTTCGCGCAGGGCACCTTCCACCCCTACTACTCCACCGCCATGGCCCCCGCCGTCGCCGCGCTCACCGGCGCCGGCGCCGTCCTGCCGGCCGCCGCGCACCGCCGGCCGGCGGCGTGGGCGTGGGTCCTGCCCGCCGGGACCGCCGCCACCGGGGCCTGGGCGTTCGTCCTGCTGGACCGCACCCCCGGCTGGCATCCGTGGCTGCGGTGGCTCGTCGCCGCCGCCACCGCCCTCGCCGCCGCCGCGCTCCTGGCCGGGCGGCTCATCCCGCGCACCCGGCCGCGCGCCGGGACATCCGCTGCGGCCGCGGGCCTCGTCCTCGCCGCCGCCGCCGCGCTCGCCGGGCCGGGCGCCTACGCCGCGTCGGCCGCCTCCACCGCCCCCAACGGCACCGACCCGCTGGCCGGGCCGTCCGCGGGCAACCGGTTCGGCGGCCCGCGCGGACGCGGCGCCCCCACCGGCATGCCCGCCGGACGCCCCGGCACCCCGCCCGGCGCC
>NZ_JBIQHY010000098.1:19071-21450 GCF_044508335.1 Actinomadura sp. | reverse complement strand
CGCCCGGCGCCATCCCCGGCGGGATGCCGGGAGCCATGCCCGGCCGGACGCCCGGCGGTCCCGGCGGGCAGCGGCCCCCGACGCCGCCCGGCGGGGATCAGCCCGGACGCGGGCCGCGCACCGGATCGGGCCGGTCCGGCGGGGGCGCCGACGACCGGATGATCTCCTACCTGCGGCGCAACCAGCGCGGCGCGACCTGGCTCGTCGCCGTCCCCAGCGCCCAGGAGGCGTCCTCGCTCATCCTGCGGACCGGGCGCCCCGTCATCGCCATGGGCGGATTCACCGGCGCCGACCCCGCCATGACCGTCGGCAAGCTCCAGCGGTACGTGCGGGAGGGCAGGCTCCGCTACGTCCTGCTCGGCGGCCGCACGGGCCCCGGCGGCGGCGCGGCCTCCGGCGTCACCGCCTGGATCCGGCAGAACGCCGCCCTCGTCGACGCGAGCGAATACGGCGGGACCGCCGGCACCGGAACCTCCGACGGCGGCGGCGCCCGGCTCTACAGGCTGCGCTGACCCGCACCGACCACGGCGAACACCACATCAACCCCACCGACCCCGACCCCGGCCCCGCAGGCCGCCCCGGACGGGACGACCCGGGGGCGGGGGACCGGGGGGCGGGGGACGCCTGCGCCCCGAGCGCCGCCGCCACCGCCGTGTGCCGCCTCGGCTCAGGATGACCGGCGTGGTGTAGTGGAGGGGAGCACGGCACCAGCGCCGAGGAGCAGGGAGTGAGCCGATGGCCGAGACGCTCGACGACACCGCCGTCGCGGAACGCCTGCGCGGGCTGCCCGCCTGGGCCCGGGACGGCGACGCCATCCGCAGGCAGGTCAAGGCGCCCTCGTTCCTGGCGGGGATCGACGTCGTCACCGACGTCGCACGCGCCGCCGAGGACGCCGACCACCACCCCGACATCGACATCCGCTGGCGCACCCTGACCTTCACGCTGTCCACGCACAGCGCCGGCGGCATCACCGCCAAGGACTTCGACCTCGCCGGCAAGATCGACGAGATCGCCGCCCGGCACGGCGCCGGGTAAGGGCCGCGGTGGCCGTCCAGGTGGCGGTGTGCGGGCCCGGCGAGTGCACCGAGACCGAATGGGACCTGGCCTATGAGACCGGGCGGCTGCTCGCCGGGCGCGGCGCCGTCGTGCTGTGCGGCGGGCTCGGCGGGGTGATGGCCGCCGCCGCGGCCGGCGCCCGCGCCGGCGGCGGTATCGCGGTCGGGGTGCTGCCCGCCGCCGACCGCGCCGCCGCCGGACCCGACCTCACCGTCGCCGTCCCCACCGGGCTCGGGCAGGCCCGCAACAACGTCATCGTCAACGCCGCCGACGCGCTCATCGCGGTCGGCGGGTCCTGGGGGACGCTGTCGGAGATCGCGCTGGCCATGCGCGCCGGGCGGATCCCCGTCGTGCAGATCGCCGGGTGGAGCGTCCACGACGCCGCCGGGCGGCCCGCCGGCGGCATCGTCCACGCCGACGGCCCGGCCGCCGCCGTCGCCGCGACCGGCCTGTGGGACTAGTGGGCGGAGTAGCCGCCGTCCACGAAGACCGACTGGCCGGTGACGTAGGCGGACGACGCCGACGCCAGGAACACCGCGGCGCCCGCGAAGTCCTCCGCCAGCCCGTTGCGGCCGACCATCGTCCGCTCGGCGAGCGCCTTCACCTTCGCCGGGTCCGCCGACAGCCGCGCGTTCAGCGGCGTCATCACGAACCCCGGCACCAGCGTGTTGGCGGTGACGCCGCGGCCCGACCACGCCTCGGCCTGCGACCGGGCCAGCGCGACCAGCCCCGCCTTGGACACCCCGTAGGCGCCGCTGGTCACCGACGCGCGGAACGCCTGCTGGGAGGCGATGTGGATCAGCCGCCCGAAGCCGCGCTCGGCCATCCCGGGCCCGAACCGCTGCCCCAGCAGGAACGGCGCGTCCAGGTTCACCGCCATCGTGGCGTCCCACACCTGCGGGCCGAGCTCGTCCATCGGCGGGCGCAGGTTGACCGCCGCCGCGTTGACCAGGATGTCGGGCTCCCCGAACGCCGCCGCGGCCTCGTCGGCGGCCTCGGCGACCGCGTCCCGCGACCCCAGGTCGGCGCTGACCCGCGCCGCCCGGCACCCGTGCCCCTCCAGCTCGGCGACGGTGGAGTCCAGCTCGGCCTCCCGCCGCGCGATCACCACGACGGACGCGCCGGCCCGGCCGAGCGCCACCGCGATCGCCCGGCCGATCCCGGAGCTGCCCCCGGTCACGACCGCGACCCGGCCCTCCAGCGAGAACAGCTCCGACAGGTACGGGACGGGGGACGGCCGGTCGCTCATGACGGCAGATTCTACGGTTCCGGCGGCGCGCCGGGCGGCGCCCCGCCCCGCGCCCGATCCGGCGTCTCGTCCTG
>NZ_JBIQHY010000098.1:11959-18971 GCF_044508335.1 Actinomadura sp. | reverse complement strand
CGGCGGCGGACCCGGCGGCGGACCCGGCGGCGGACCCGGCGGCGGACCCGGCGGCGGACCCGGCCTCGGGGAGCAGGCGGGCGATCCGCGCGACGCCCCAGCCGAGCGCCAGCACCAGCGCCAGCGTGCACGCCAGCACCACCGCCGAGCACACCGCCCACAGCCAGCCCGGCACGTCGGTCTTCAGCTCCCGCTGCAGGATCGACCGCTCGCCCTGCACGTCCCGGGTGAACCGGTCCGGGGCGGGCAGCTCCCCGGCGCCGATCGCGGGGTCGGCGGGCAGGTACACCGGGACGCCGGCGAGGGTCCGGCCGTCGTGCACGCGGATCAGCGTCTTCCACCCGCCGTGCAGCGGCATCGGCTCGCTCGTGCGGTAGACGCCGTCGCGCTCCCGCACCAGGTGGTCGACGTGCAGGCCCCGGCCCTGCCAGCCGGTCACCGTCAGCCACGCCGGCCCGTCCACCGCGCCGGAGGAGAACTCCACGCGGGCGCCGGCGGTGCGGTGCGCGGCGTCGCCGCGCACGCCGGTGAGCGTGACGGTCGCGGTCCGCCCGGACGGCACGTCGACCACCAGCCCGTTGGCCACGGCCGCCGACACCGCCAGGACCGCCCCCGCGAAGATCCCGCGCGCCACCGCCCGCCGCGGCATCCGCCCCGCCAGCCCCTCGGCCAGCAGCGCCCCGCACAGCCCGCCCGCGACGCCGCCGGTCACCGCCATGGCCATGCCCTCGGCGAGGATGTCCGGCGTCCACGGCAGCCGCCACGCCGCCTGCCCGTAGGCGTACTCGGCGCCGAACCCCGCCGTCCCGATCAGCAGCCCCGACACCGCGCCCATCGCCACCGGCCGCCGCGCGAGCGCCAGCGCCGCGACCTCCACGCACACCGCCTCGGCGAAGTACAGCGGCACCGCCGCCCACAGCTCGCCGATCACCCCGGCGACCGCGACCGACACCCCGCCCCGCACCAGCATGTAGAACACCACGGCCAGCAGCGCGGCGCCGCGGCCCGCCCACAGCCGCACCGCCACCAGCGCGCAGCCCGCCGCCAGCGCGATCAGCAGCGGCTGGTGGACGAGCCGGAACTGCGGCACCCCGAAGTCGTACTCGGCCTGGAACACCGACAGCCCGATCAGCAGCCCGCCGCCGAGCATGCAGCGCCGCGCGTACCGGACCCAGCGGGGCGGCTGCGCGGCGCCGCCGCGGGCGCGGCGGCCCTCCCGCTCCAGGATCATCATCGCCACCAGCGACAGCCCGGCCCCGCCGATCAGCATCAGGTGCGTCGGGCCCCACAGCGTCACGTCCTGCCCGAAGATGCGGTGCCACACATCGTCGAGGGGGAAGCCCAGCAGCGCGTAGAACCCGGCGCCGGCCAGCAGCACGCCGCCGGCGGGCGCGTACCAGTCCCGGGTGATCCGCACCGCCGCGGCGCCGGGCCGCTCGCCCTTGGGCAGCACCACGGCCAGCACCCCGGCGGTGAAGACGCCGAACAGCCCGACCAGGATCGGGTAGTGCGCGACGTTGGCCAGCGGGCCCTCGTCGCGGCCGTGCGAGATGTGCAGGGAGATGTCCCAGTACATGCCGAGCAGCGCCACCAGCAGCGCCACCATCGCCACCTGCAGCGGCAGCGCGGCCCAGCCGGGCACGCCGCGGCCGGCGCCGCGCTCGGCCAGCCGCGCCAGCCGCGCCAGGGCGGTGATGCGGCCGGTGCGGTGCCCCCACCCGAAGACCAGCAGGAACGCCGTCAGGGCGGCGGCGCCGGCGGAGGCGATGATGATCTGGTCGAGCGCGGCGCCGCCCGCCGGTTTCGCCGGCGCCGCGGCGGCCAGCCGCAGCGCCGCAGCCGCCGCTCCCGTGCCCGTCATGTGCTCCACCACCGGTGCTCCCTCGCCGCACGAATCGGAACGGATGGGGGCGATACCCCTTTCCGATGTGGAGTATGTCATCTTCGAATGTGTCATTGTCTAGTGTCACAATCTGTGGTGTGGGACACCGGTACGGAAGGGGCGCCATGAGGCTGCGGATCATCGCCGGGGCGGTCGCGGCCGCCGTGACGCTGGCGGCGGCCGGATGCGGGGAGCCCGCGCCCGCCGGGCCGTCCGCCGCGCCCGCCGCCCCCGGCACCGCCGCGCCCACCACCGGACCCACCGCCGGACCCACCGCGGGCGCCCGGCCGTCCGCCTCGCCGGGGGCGCCGGTCGTGCGGGTCGCGGTGACCGTCCGGGACGGCCGGGTCCGCACCGCGCACCGCCGGGTGAAGGTCCCGCGCGGCGCCGTCGTCGAGATCACCGTCACCGGCGACACCGCCGACCGGTTCCACCTGCACGGCTACGACCGCGAACTGCCGATCACCCCCGGGCGCCCCGCCGTCCTGCGGTTCACCGCCGGCACGCCCGGGGTGTTCGAGGCCGAGCTGCACCACTCCGGCGCCCGCGTGCTCGAGCTCCAGGTCGGCTGAGCCGTGACCGCACCCGCACCCGCCATCGCGGCCGGCGGCGCCCACGTCCTGGCGCACGGGCTCGGCGGCCGCACCGACCTGCCGCTGGACGCCGTCGCGGCCATCGCCGGCGGCGGCATCGCGGTGGCCGCCTCGTTCGCCGCGCTGACCGCCGCGTGGAAGCGGCCCCGGCTCCACCCCGACGCCGGGCGGCCGCTGCCCGCCGCGCTCGCCCGCGCCCTGGACGCGCCCGCCCTCACCGCGGCCGGACGCCTCCTGGCCCTCGCCGCGGCCGCGCTCGTCGTGATCGTCGCGTTCGCCGGGCCGCCCGGCGCGGACGCCAACCTCGCCCCCTGGGCGCTGTTCGTGACGTTCTGGGTCGGGCTCGTGCCCGCCGGCGTCCTGCTCGGCCCGGTATGGCGGCGCGTCAACCCGCTGCGGACCCTGCACGCCGCCCTGTGCCGGCTCACCCGCACGTCCCCGGCGGGCCGCCGCGCCCTGCCCGCCCGCGCCGGGTACTGGCCCGCCGCGGCGTGGCTCACCGGGTTCGTGTGGCTGGAGCTGGTCGCGCCCCACCGCTCCGACCCGCGCCTGGTCGGCGCGCTCATCCTGGCGTACGCGGCCGCGAACACGGCGCTGGCCTGGTGGTTCGGCCGCGACTGGTTCACCCGCGGCGACGGGTTCGAGGCCTACTGCAGCCTGCTGGCCCGGCTCTGCCCGATCGGGCGGCGCCGCGACGGGACCCTGGTGCTGCGCACCCCGCTCACCGGGCTCATGACCGGCGCCGCCGAACCCGGCCTCACCGCGACCGCCTGCGTGCTCATCGGCTCCACCGGATTCGACGGCATCACCCGCACCACCTACTGGCGCGACAACGTCGACCCCTCCAGCGTCCCCGCCGGGACGCTAGGGCTCGCCGCCGCCATCGGCGCCGTCGCTGCCGGCTACGTCGCCGCGCTGCGGCTCAGCGCCCGCCTCACCGGCCAGGACCCGGCCGCGCTGCCCGGGCGGTTCGCCGCGACGCTGCTGCCCATCGCCCTCGGCTACGCCCTCGCCCACTACTTCTCGTTCTTCGTCCTGGAAGGGCAGACCACCTTCATCCTCGCCAGCGACCCGTTCGGGACGGGCGCGAACCTGCTCGGCTCCACCGGCAACCGGATCGACTACGACCTGGCCGGGCCCACGCTCACCGCGCAGGTCCAGGTCAACGCCATCGTCCTCGGCCACATCGCCGGGACCGTCGCCGCACACGACCTCGCCCTGCGCGGCCCCGGCCCGGCCCTGCGCGGCCAGCTCCCCGTCGCCGCGGTCATGGTCGCGCTCACCTGCGCCGGGCTGTTCGCCCTGCTCAGCGGCTGACCCCCTGCGGCGCCGCACCTCACCGGCCGCCACGCAGACCGCGATCAGCACCGGCACCCACAGCTTCGCCGCCACCGCCGCCGCCCGCACCCACGGCGGCAGCGGCGCCTCCGGCAGGTCCGGCAGCGGCAGATCGGGGAAGGGGACGCGCGGCCGGGGGACCGACGGGGGATCGATGCCGGGGAACCGCACGTCCGGGCGCGGGACCATGCCGACCAGCACCTTCACCAGCGCGCCCAGCCCCAGCAGCGGGACCAGCACCCGGCCGAGCGCCGCCGCCACATGCCGGGAGGCGTACAGCGCCGGATGCGCCCGCGCGAACGCCTCCCGCCGCGCCGCCCGCGTCCCCGCCGGCGGCTCGAACGGCACCCGCCCCCGGCCCTTCCCCGCGCCCCCGCCGCAGCCCCCGCCGGAGCCTTCACCGGGACTCTTGCCCGTGCCCGTGTCCAGGTCTTCACCCGGTTGCGGCCGGGTCAGCGCGCAGCGGGACGCCTGCCCGTCCACCAGCCCCACGGCGTCGAACACCACGACCACCGACCGGTCGCCGTAGGCGAGCTCGGCCTTCCGGAAGGCCGCGGCCTCCCGCGCCGGCTCACCGTCGACGTACAGGCGCGCGAACCGGTCCCACCCGTCCCGCCCGGTCTCGACCTGCAGGCGTCGGCCTCCGCAGTCGAGCGTCCAGCGGCCCGCGGGCGCGCCGCTCAGCGATATACCCCCTGGCATGCCGCCAGTCTCGCCACCGGCCGGCACCCGCCCCAACGCCCGAACGGCGACCGGACCCTAGACCAAAGTCGACGGCCGGGACCGCGGTCAGGACTCGAAGCGCCACAGGCCCGCGCCGTAGGGCTCCACCGTGCTGACCATCGCCACCGTCCGGTGGACGAACCGGTACAGGTGCCACGGCGGCGGCCCGGCGCTCTGCGCGTTGTAGGGCGCGGTGAACGCGTCCCCGTCGACCTGCGCGGGCCAGCCGCTCTCCCGGTAGGCCGCGGCGACCTGCTCCAGGACGGCCGGGTCGGTGACGCGCCCGGCGGTCCCCTCCAGCACGATGTCGCCGCCGGGAGTGCGGACCGACAGCGTGCACGCCGGGTTCGCCGCCAGGTCGCGGGACTTGCGGGTGCCCGGCCCGCTGACGAAGAAGATCTCCCCGTCGTGCCACAGCGCGCCGATGCCCGCCGAGTGCGGGCGCCCGTCCGGGCGGACGGTCCCCAGGAACGACGCGGTCTCCATCTTCGGCAGCGCGCCCACCAGCGCGTCCCGGACGGTCTCCCACGCCAGCTCCGGGCTGCCGTAGATGTCGAGGTTGCGGGCCTCCACGGGCTCACGGTCGGTCATCGTCGTCCTCCTTCGGCCGGACTCATGCGAGCCTTTCACAGGGGGCAGACCGCGCGGCGCCCGCGAACTCATCGGCGCCCGGTTCCCTAGGGTGGGGATCATGGCTCCTTCCATCGCCTCCGCGGACCGCGTCGGCCGCCCCGAACTGCTCGACTTCCTGCGTCCCCGCCACCGCGCGGTGCTGTCCACGACCCGCGCCGACGGGCGCCCCCAGATGTCCCCGGTGACGTGCGGGGTCGACGGCGAGGGCCGCATCGTGGTGTCCACCTACCCAGAACGCGCCAAGGCCCGCAACGCCCGCCGCGACCCGCGCGTGTCGGTGTGCGTGCTGTCGGACGACTTCAACGGCCCCTACGTCCAGGTCGACGGGACCGCCGAGGTCATCGACATGCCCGCCGCCGCAGACGCCCTCGTCGACTACTACCGGTGCATCGCCGGGGAGCACCCCGACTGGGACGAGTACCGCGAGGCGATGCGCCGCCAGGGCAAGTCGCTGATCCGCGTCACCATCGACCGGTGGGGCCCCATCGCCACCGGCGGGTTCCCCGCCCGCCTCGCCTCCGGCGACTGACCCCGCCCCACGACCCGCCCCACGACCCGCCCGGACCGCCGCCCCGGCGGGCGGCGCGGCGGGCGGCGCGGCGATCCGCCGCGGCAATCCGCCGCGGACGTTCCGGCCGTACCTGACAGAAGGTGTCAGCTTCTCCTGCGAGCCTTGGGGCGTTTCCCCGACGACAGAGGAGATGCACATGACCGGTATCGCGGAGTTCGCCGCCGTCACCATCGACTGCCCGGAGCCGCCCGCCCTCGCCGCGTTCTACGCGGCCCTCACCGGCGGCGAGGTCACCTACGACACCGCCGAGGCCGCCGCCGTCAAGCTGCCCAACGGCGTGGACGTCTACTTCCAGGCCGTCCCCGCCCACAAGGCGCCGACCTGGCCCGAGGGGGACCGGCCCCAGCAGTTCCACCTCGACCTCTACGTCGACGACCTCGACAAGGCCGAGGCGGCGGTCGCCGAACTGGGCGGCAGCACACTGGAATTCCAGCCCGGCGAGGACCGCTGGCGCGTCCTGGCCGACCCCGCCGGGCACCCGTTCTGCGTCTGCCTGCGCCAGCCCGCAGAACCCGCCTGAGCAAGGCCGGCGGGCAAGGCCGGCGGGCAAGGCCGGCGGGCAGGGCCGGGGGGGCAGGGCCGGCCGGCGGGGGCTACAGCACCCGCACGGGCAGGCCGCCGCGCGGCCGCATCGCCGTCACGCTCGTCGGGACGGCGGCGGGGGAAACCAGGCGCAGCCGGGTCCGGGCCAGCAGGCACGCCAGCATCGTCTTGATCTCCACGGTCGCCAGCGTCGCGCCGATGCAGCGGTGCGGCCCGCCGCCGAACGGCAGGAACGTCGACGGCGCGGCGGGACGGTACAGGGCCGAGGCCGGGTCCCAGCGCTCGGGCCGGAACCGTCCCGCCCGCGGCCACACCTCCGGCATCCGGTGCGTGACGAACGGCGAGTACAGCACCATCGCGCCCGCCGGGATCCGGTGCCCGGCGTAGGAGAAGTCCTCCACCGGGACCCGGGCGCTGACCACCGCGGGCGGGAACAGCCGCAGCGTCTCGTTCACCACCCCGTCCAGGTAGGTCAGCGCGGGCAGGTCGGCGGCCGTCACCGGGCGGTCGCCGACCACCTCGGCGACCTCGCGGCGCGCCCGCTCCTCGGCCGCCGGATGGGTCAGCAGCGCGTACACCGCCCACGCCATCGCGGCGCTGGTGGTGTCGTACCCGGCGGAGATCAGGCTGATGACCTGGTCCTGCAGCTCCTGGCGGGTCAGGCCCGAGCCGTCCTCGTCGCGGGCGGCCATCAGCATGCCCAGCACATCGTCGTACCCGCCGCCGTCA
>NZ_JBIQHY010000098.1:10258-11859 GCF_044508335.1 Actinomadura sp. | reverse complement strand
CCGGCGGCGCGTCCGGCGGCGCGTTCGGCCAGGCGCCGGTCGACCTCCTGGTCCACCCGCCGGGCGACCTGCGCGCGGGCCGCCGCGACCCGCCGCATGTAGGGGTTGGGCAGCGACCGCAGCGCCATCTGCAGGACGAAGTTCCGGTCGACGGCGGCCAGCGCGATCTGCAGCCGCCGCCCGATCACCTCGGCGTCGGCGGCGAGCCGGTCCCCGAACAGCACCTCCACGGTGCTGCGGCGGATCACCGACCGCAGCTCGGCGTAGGCGTCCAGCGTCCGGCCGGGCCGCCACGACTCCAGCGCCGCGCCGGTGTTGGCGGCCATCCGCGCCACGTACCCGGCGACGCGGCGGTGGTGGAACGCCGGCTGGACCAGGCGGCGCCGCCGCCGGTGGTCGGTGCCGTCGCTGACGATCAGCGCGGTCTCCCCATTCACCGGCACCAGCAGGTCGAACGCCTCCCGCCACCGGAACAGCCCGGAGTTGGCGAACACGAACGCGTTGGCGTCCGGGCCGAACAGGTGCACGAACGGGCGGCGGCGCGTCCCCACGACCGCGACCGGGCCCGCCTCGCCGTAAAGGCGCAGCAGGCTCTTGCACGGGTTCGCCGCGAACGCCGCGCCGTGCCTGAGCGTCAGCGACGCGGACGGGCCCCTCGCCCCGCGGGTCCTGGGCGGACGGGTCGGGTGCAGCGGGGTCTGTGCGGCCACCCGCCCACTATGGCACGCCCCCGCGGATGCCCGCGCGGGGCGCGGTGGGAGTATGGGAGCCGTGACGGACGACAGCGGCGCCGTCCCCGGCGGGCGGACGCGTGAGCACGCGGAAGGGGCCCACCAGCCCAAACCGGGAACGCAGACCGTGGACCGGTCGGTGGCGGTACTGCGCTCCTTCGAGGGCGCCGACCGGCAGACCCCCACCGAGATCGCGCACCGGCTCGGTCTGTCGGTCAGCACCGCGCACCGCATCGTGCACGCCCTGCACGCCACCGGGATGCTGGCGCAGGACCCGGCGACCGAGCGGTACTTCCTCGGCCCCACCACCGCGATCCTCGGGCGGCTCGCGCTGGAGCGGATGGGCGCCACCCTGCTGCAGCCGGAGCTGACCGCGCTGCGCGACGGCACCGGCGAGTCGGTCAGCCTCGGCGTGCGGGCCGGCGACGAGGTCGCGATCCTGCTGCACCTGCCGTCGGCGCACCCGCTGCGCTACGACCAGCCGCCCGGCGACCGCAACCCCGTCCACGCGTGCGCGATGGGCAAGGCGCTGCTGGCCTGCGGCGGCGACCCGCCCGCGATGGACGAGCCGTTCCGCCGCTACACCCCCGCCACCCTCACCACCCGCCGCGAGCTGGAAGCCGACCTGCGCCGCGTCCGCGAGCGCGGCTACGCCGTCAGCGACGAGGAACGCCTGGTCGGGGTGCGCGCGGTCGCCGCGCCCGTCCGCGACGGCGGCGGGCGCGTGTTCGCGGCGGTCGCGCTGCAGGGGCCCGCGGTCCGGTTCGGCGACGACCGGCTGCCGGGCCTGGCCGAGGCCGTCGTCGCCGCCGCGGGACGCCTCACCGACCTGCACCGCCACCTGTCCTGACCGCCACCTGTCCTGACCGC
>NZ_JBIQHY010000098.1:0-10158 GCF_044508335.1 Actinomadura sp. | reverse complement strand
ACCGCCACCTGTCCTGACCGCCACCTGTCCTGACCGCGGCCTGTCCCGACCGGCGCCCGTCCCGGCCGGCACGTTTCTGACCGGGGCTCGTCCTAGCCGGTGCCCGTCCTGACCGGCGCTGTTTCCTGCGGCGCTGTTTCCTGCGGCACCGTGCCGGGCGGTGGCGCGCCGGCGACGGCGGCGAGCTCGTCCAGCAGCGCCGCCACCGCGGGCGGGCGCGGACCGGCCGCGACGACCGCGCTGATGGTGCGGCTGCCGACCGCGGGCACGTCCGGGACCGCGACGCCCGGCTCGGTGTGCAGGCTCAGCGCCAGCGCCGGCAGCGTCGTGACCGCCAGCCCCCGCGCCACCAGCCGCTGGATCGCGACGTGGTCCTCGGTGGCGAACGCGATGTCGGGCGTGAACCCGGCCTGCGCGCACGCCCACCGCAGATGGTCGCGGCACCGGGCGCAGCCCGACGCCCACGTCTCGCCGGCCAGGTCCTGCAGGCGCGGCCGCTCCGCCTCGGCGAGAGGATGCCCGGCCGGGACCAGCAGCCGCAGCGGGTCCTCGCCCAGCACTACCTCCCGGAACCGCGCGTCGACGTCGGGCGGGGTGTGGGCGTGGCGGAACACCACCGCGACGTCGGTGTCGCCCGCGCGCAGCAGGGACAGCGCCTCCGGCGGCTCGGCGTCCACCAGCGTGACCGACACCCCCGGCGCCCGCTCCCGCAGCCGGGCCAGCGCGTCCGGCAGCAGGCCCCCGGCGGCCGTCGGGAACACCGCGACCCGCACCCGCCCGGCGCGCAGCCCCGCGATCGCCGCGATCTGCTCCTGCGCGTCGTCCATGCGGGCCAGGACGTCCTCGACGTGCTCGACCAGGATCCGCCCCGCCTCGGTCAGCCGCACCCCCCGGCCGTGCCGGATCACCAGCGGCGTGCCGGCCTCGGCCTCCAGCCGCGCGATGTGGTGCGACACCGCCGGCTGGGTGTAGGAGAGGGACCGCGCGGCGGCGGTCATCGAGCCGAGCCGGGCCACCTCCCGCAAGATCCGGCCCCGGTGCAGATCAAGCATCCCCGCAAGGTATCAACCGCACTGATGGGACGCCCAGAAAACCTCACTTTGTGCTATGGGATGCCGGGGGGCGACGATCAGGGCATGACCCCTTCCACCGCCGCCCCCTCCACGGGGCGCCTGACCGTCGCCGAGGCGCAGCGCGAGTTCTCCGCCGGCGTCGCCTACCTCAACACCGCCACCTACGGGCTGCCGCCGCGCGCCGCGCACGCGGCGATGCTCGCCGCCGAACGCGACCGCGCCGCCGGGCTGATGGTCCCCACCGTCTTCGACGAGGCGGTCACCCGGTCGCGCGAGGCGTTCGCGCGGCTGCTCGGCGTCCCCGCCGCGCGGGTCGCGTGCGGCCCGCAGGTGTCCTACTACGTGGGCCTGGTCGCCGCGTCGCTGCCCCCCGGGACCGAGGTCCTGGTCGCCGACGGCGACTTCACCTCCCTGCTGTTCCCGTTCGCCGCCCGCACCGGCCTGACGGTCCGGTCGGTGCCGCTGGAGCGCATCGCCGACGAGGTCACCGCCCGCACCGGCCTGGTCGCGGTGTCGGCGGTGCAGTCCGCCGACGGCCGCATCGCCCCCCTCGACGACCTGATCGGCGCGGCCCGCGCGCACGGCGCCCGCATCCTGCTGGACGCCACCCAGGCCGCCGGGTGGCTCCCGCTGCCCGCCGGCCGCGTCGACTGGCTCGTCGCCGGCGGCTACAAATGGCTGCTCGGCCCGCGCGGCACCTGCTTCCTGACCGGCACCGAGGAGGCCCTGGCCGCGCTGCCCCCGATCGGCGCCGGCTGGTACGCCGGACCCGACATCTGGGACTCGGTGTACGGGCTGCCGCTGCGCCTGGCCGCCGACGCGCGCCGCCTGGACCTGTCCCCGGCGTGGCAGTGCTGGGCCGGGCAGGCCCCCGCCCTGGAACTGCTCGAACGCGTCGGGGTCCAGGCCGTCCACGACCACGACGTGGCGCTGGCCCGCCGGTTCGCGGCCGGGCTGGGACTGCCGCCCGGCGACTCGGCGATCGTGTCGGTCGCCGCCCCCGACGGCACCGCCGGCCTGCTGCGCCGCGCCGGGGTCGTCGCCACCGTCCGGGCGGGGCGGCTGCGCTGCGCCTTCCACCTGACCACCACCGGTGCCGACGTCGACAAGGCCGTCGAACTGCTCGCCCCCCTCATCGCGCCCTGACGCCCGCAGACCGTCCCGCCCGCCGGGCGAAGTTCTTACAAGGTTCGAACAAGGAGCCTTGACCGGGCCCTGCGCGCCGTCCCGGCGCGCCGGCGCGTCCTACGTTCGTCGCCATGAACGTACTGCTCACCGGGTCCGCCGGATTCATCGGCTCGCACATCGCCGCCGCGCTGACCGCCGCCGGGCACCGCGTCCGCGGCCTGGACCTGCGGCCCGACGGGCTCGGCGGCCCGCCCGCCGACGTCCGCGACGCCGCCGCGGTCGCCCGGCGGCTGGCCGGCGTCGACGCCGTCTGCCACCAGGCCGCCAAGGTCGGCCTCGGCACCGGCGTGTCCGACCTGCCCGACTACACATCGGTGAACGTGCAGGGCACCGCCGTGCTGCTGGCCGAGATGGCCCGCGCCGGCGTCGCCTCCCTGGTGCTGGCCTCCTCCATGGTGGTGTACGGGGAGGGCGCCTACACCTGCGACCGGCACGGGACCGTCCGGCCGCGGCCCCGCCCCGAGGACGCGCTGCGCGCCGGGCGGTTCGAGCCCGGCTGCCCCTCCTGCGGCCGGCCCCTGGCGCCCGGCACCGTCGCCGAGGACGCCCCGCCCGACCCCCGCAACGCCTACGCCGACACCAAGCTCGCCCAGGAGCACCTGGCCGCGTCGTGGGCGCGCGCCACCGGCGGGTCGGCCGCCGCGCTGCGCTACCACAACGTCTACGGGCCCCGGATGCCGCGCGACACCCCCTACGCGGGCGTCGCGGCGGTCTTCCGGTCGCGGCTGCTGAACGGCCAGGCGCCGCTGGTGTTCGAGGACGGCGGGCAGCGCCGCGACTTCGTCCACGTCCGCGACGTCGCCCGCGCCAACGTGCTGGCGCTGGAGCGGCTCGCCGCCGGGCCGCCCGAGCCCGGCGGGCTGCGCGCCTACAACATCGCCAGCGGCGAGCCCCGCACCATCGGCGCGATGGCCGGGGCGCTCGCCGCGGCGTTCGGCGGCCCGGCCCCGCGCGTCACGGGCGGTTACCGGCTCGGGGACGTCCGCCACATCGTCGCCCGCGGCGACCGGGCCCGCCGCGAGCTCGGCTTCTCCCCGGCGGTGGCGTTCGCCGACGGGATGGCCGAGTTCGCCCGGACGCCCGTCACCAGTTCGTAAGGGTCATGCACCCGTCACCGAAAGTAGCGTCGGAACCGTGATCGATGTCGTACTCCCGTGCCTCAACGAGGCCGAGGCCCTGCCCTGGGTGCTGACCCGCATGCCGGACGGCTACCGGCCCCTGGTGGTGGACAACGCCTCCACCGACGGCTCCGCGCGCGTGGCCGCGGGCCACGGCGCCCGCGTCGTGCCCGCCCCCGACCGCGGGTTCGGCGCCGCCTGCCACGCCGGGCTGCTGGCCGCCCGGACCGAGGTCGTGTGCGTGATGGACGCCGACGCCTCCCTCGACCCGGCCGACCTGCCCCGCCTGACCGCCGCCCTCGCCGCGCTGCACCGCCGCGACGACACCGGCGGGCCGGCCGGCGGGGCCGGGCTGGTGCTGGGGCGGCGCCGGCCCGCCGGGCGGGGCGCGTGGCCGCCGCACGCCCGCCTCGGCAACGCCGTGCTGGCCCGCTCCCTGAACCGGCGCGCCGGGACCCGGCTGCACGACCTGGGCCCGATGCGCGCCGCCCGCCGCGCCGACCTGCTCGCCCTCGGCCTGCGCGACCGCCGGTTCGGCTACCCGCTGGAGATGGTGCTGCGCGCCGCCCGCGCCGGCTGGCCGATCGGCGAGATCGACGTCGCCTACCGGCCCCGCACCGGCGCCTCCAAGGTCACCGGGACCCTCGGCGGGACGGTCCGCGCCGTCCGCGACATGCGCCGCGTCCTCGCCGAGGCCGCCCCGTGAACGCGCCCGCCGCCCGCACCCCCGGCACCGCCGATGTGGTCGTCATCGCCAAGGAGCCCCTCCCGGGGCGGGTCAAGACGCGGCTGACCCCCGCCTACACCCCGGCCGAGGCCGCCGCGCTCGCCGAGGCGTCCCTGCGCGACACCCTCGCCGCCGTCGCCGCCGCACCCGCCGGGCGCCGCACCCTCGCCCTCGACGGCGCGCCCGGCCCGTGGCTGCCGCGCGGGTTCGCCGTCATCGCCCAGCGCGGCGCCGGGCTGGACGAGCGGCTGGCCGCCGCGTTCGCCGACGCGTGGGCGGGCCGCCCCCTGGTGCTGGTCGGGATGGACACCCCGCAGGCCACCCCCGCGCTGCTCGCCCGCGCCGCCCGCGGCCTGGGACGCTGCGACGCGGTGGTGGGGCCCGCCGCCGACGGCGGGTTCTGGCTGCTGGGGCTGCGCCGCCCCGACGCGCGGCTGCTGCGCGGCGTCCCCATGTCGCGGTCCTACACCGGCGCGGTGCTGCTCGCGCGGCTGCGCGCCGCCCGGCTGCGCGTGGGGTTCCTGCCGCGGCTCACCGACGTCGACACCCCCGGCGACGCCCGCGCCGTCGCCGCCGCGGCGCCGGGCGGGCGGTTCGCCGGCGCGCTGCGCGCCCTGCACGCCCGGGCGGTCCCGGCATGATCGGCGCCCTGTACGAGGAGGCGCTGCGCGGCCGCGCCCCCGTGGAGATCGAGCACGCCGACGGGCGCCGCCGCCCCCTGCCGCTGAAGGACTGGCTGGCGGCCCGGCCCGGCGACGGCGGCCTGCTGGACCGCTGCCGCGGCGCCACCCTGGACGTCGGGTCGGGTCCGGGCCGCCTCACCGTGGCGCTGGCCCGGCGCGGCCTGCCCGTCCTCGGCATCGACCTGGCGCCCGCCGCGGTCGCGCTGACCGTCGCGGCGGGCGGCCCCGCCCTGTGCCGGGACGTGTTCGGCCGCGTGCCCGGCACCGGCCGCTGGCGCACCGTCCTGCTCGCCGACGGCAACATCGGCATCGGCGGCGACCCCGCCGCCCTGCTGCGCCGCGTCCGGGCGCTGTGCGCGCCCGGCGGCCGGGTCCTGATCGAGGTCGACCCGCCCGGCGCCGGCTCGCGGGTCGAGCCGCTGCGGCTGCGGTCGGGCCGCGCGGTCGGCGAATGGTTCACCTGGGCGCACGTGTCCGCCGACGCCGCCGGCGCGCTCGCCGCGGCCTGCGCCGCCACCGTCACCGAGCTGTGGGAGGAGGCCGGCCGATGGTTCGTCGCCCTGCGGCCTTGACACCGCCCGCGCTGCTCACCTCCCTCCCGGCGCGGTTCACCAGCCGCCTCCACGACGAGCGGACCGCCTCGTGGCTGGGCATCGCGCTGGGCGTCAGCGTGCTGTCGGCGTTCGCGACCGGGCTGGTCTCCCACTTCATGCAGCACCCGCCCGGCTGGGCGCAGTGGCCGTCGCGGCCGGTGAACCTGTACCGGGTCACCCAGGGCGTCCACGTCATCGGCGGGCTGGCGGCCGTCCCGCTGCTGCTGGCCAAGCTCTGGACGGTCTACCCCAGGCTGTGGCAGTGGCCGCCGGTCCGCTCGATCGGCCACGCCGTGCAGCGGCTGCTGGTGTTCGTCCTGGTCGGCGCGGCGCTGTTCCAGTTCGCCACCGGCGTGCTGAACATCGCCTACTGGTACCCGTTCCGGTTCTTCTTCACCACCGCGCACTACTGGACGGCCTACATCCTGGCCGGCGCGCTGGTCATCCACGTCGCCGACCAGGGCGCCAAGGCGCGCCGGACCGTGATGACCCGCCCGCAGGACGCGGTCGGGCGCCGCTGGTTCCTGCTCACCGCCGCCGCCGCGAGCGGCACCGTCGCGCTGACCACCGCGGGGGAGGCGTTCACGCCGCTGGCGCGGCTGGCCGTGCTGGCGCCCCGCCGCCCCGGCACCGGGCCGCAGGGCGTCCCGGTCAACAAGTCGGCCGCCGCGACCGGCGTCACCGCCCTGGCCCGCGACCCCGGCTGGCGGCTCACCGTCACCGGCCGCGTCGCCCGCCGGGTCGTGCTGTCCCTGGACGACCTGCGCGCCCTGCCGCAGCACACCGCGCGGCTGCCCATCGCCTGCGTGGAGGGCTGGAGCGTGGAGGCGGACTGGCGGGGCGTGCGGCTGCGGGACGTGCTGCGCCTGGCCGGCGTCTCCGGCGACGCGCGGATACGGGTGGAGTCGCTGGAGCGGCAGGGCCGCTACCGCACCTCCCGGGTCGACCCGCCGCACTGGCGCGACCCGCTGACCCTGCTGGCCCTGGACCTCAACGGCGAACCCCTCGCCCTCGACCACGGCCACCCCTGCCGCCTGATCGCGCCGAACCGGCCCGGGGTCATGCAGACCAAATGGGTGCACCGGCTGGTGGTCTCGTGATCGCCCGCGCCGCCGCCTACGCGGCCGGGCTGGCGCTCATCGGCGCCGGGCTGCGCGGCATCGCCGCCGAGGTCCCCGCCGCCCGGTGGGCGGCCTGGTTCGCCGGCGCGGCGGTCCTGCACGACGGGGTCCTGGTCCCGGCGGTGCTGGCCGCCGGGCTGGCCACCGGCCGGCTCCCCGCCGCGTACCGGCGCATCGCGCGGGCCGCGCTCATCGTCGCCGGCTGCGTCACCGCGGTCGCGCTGCCGCTGGTGCTGGGCTACGGCCGCCGCGCCGACGAGCCGTCCCGGCTGCCGCTGCCCTACGGCCGCAACCTGGCGATCGTCCTGGCCGCCGTCACGGCCGCCGCGGCCGCCGCGGCCGCGGTCCGCCTGCTCGCCGGGCGGCGCGGGGGACGGGCGCGGTGACCGCAACCGGCACGCGGGGACGGGCCGGCGCGGGCCGCCGGGCCCGGCCCCAGGCCCGCCGGCGGGCGCCGAGATGGACGCCGCGGCGGGCACGGCGGCGGGCACGGCGGCCGGGGTGGGCCGCGGTCGCGGTGTGGGCCGCCGGGATCGCCGCGGCGTTCGCCGCCGGCTGGTACCTGCGGCGCGCCGGCCTGGCCACCGAGGACCGGCTGCCGCCGCTGCACGCGCGGGCGCGGGAGCGGCCCCTGACCTGGGAGATGCTGCCCGCCGCCGCCGTCGCGGCCGCCGCCGTGGCGGCGCTGCCCACGCTCGCGGCGCGGCTGCGGTGGCGGGCGCTGCCGCCGCTGGCGTGGGCGGCCTCGGCCGCGTGGACGGTGGCGCTCGCGGCCGGCGACGGCTGGGACGCCCTCAAGGCGCCGCTGGACGCGCCCACCGAGTACCCGGCGGGCCTGGCGCAGGTCCGCCCCGACCCCCTGGAGTGGCTGCGGACGTTCACCGAGCGGCTCGGCGGCTACACCACGCACGTGCGGGGGCATCCGCCGCTGCCGACGCTGCTGCTGTGGGCGCTGGAGAAGGCCGGGCTCCACGGGACCGGCTGGGCGGCGGCGCTCATCATCGCGGCGGGCACGTCCGCCGCCGCGGCGATCGCCGTCACGGTGCGGTGCCTGGCGGGGGAGCGCACCGCCCGCGCGGCCGTGCCGTTCCTGGCGCTGGCGCCGGCGGCGGTGTGGATCGCGACCGCGATGGACGCGTTCTTCCTGGCCGTGGGCGCGTGGGGCACCGCGCTTCTCGCCCTGGCCGCACACCGGAGCACCGCACGCCGGCGCACTTCCCGGCACACCGCCCGGCGGGCCGGGGCGCGGTCCGCCGCCCCCGCCGCCGCCCCCGCCGCGGCGCTCGCCCCGGTGCTCGCCGCGGTGGGCGGGGTGCTGCTGGGGTGCCTGCCCTACCTCAGCTACGGGCTGCTGCCGCTGTTCGCGGTGCCGCTGGCGGTGCTGCTGCTGACCCGTCCGGGGGCCGGGGTGCTCGCGGCGCTCGGCGCGGGCCTGGCCGCGGCGCCCGCCGCGTTCACGCTGCTGGGGTTCTGGTGGCCGGACGGCGTGGCCGCCACCCTCGACACCTACCTGGTCAGCCGCGGATCGGCGCAGCGCTCCTACGCCTACTTCGTGTTCGCGAACCTGGCCGTGCTGGGGCTGCTCACCGGCCCGGCGACCGCCCGCGCCCTGCCCGGGGCTGTGCGGGCGGTGCGCGGCGCGATCCGCGCCCGGGCGGGGCCGCCGCCCGCGGCGGCGGCCTCCCTCGCGGCGGCGGCGCTGATCGGCGTGCTCGTCCTGGACGCCTCCGGGGTGACCAGGGGCGAGGTCGAGCGGATATGGACGCCGTTCGCCCTGTGGGCGGTGGCCGCCGCCGCGCTGCTCCGGCCCCCGGCCCGGGCCTGGCTCGCCGCGCAGGCGGCGACCGCGATCGCCGTCCAGGCGCTGGTCCTGTCGCCCTGGTGACGGCCCCTCGCCGGAAGACCGGGCCGGGCCGGGGGACCGTCCCGCCGCCAGGGGCCGCGCTCACCAGGGGCCGCGCTCACCAGGGGACCGGGCCGTCGTCGTCGAAGAACCCGCCGGTCGGGCCGTCCTCGCC
This sequence comes from Actinomadura sp., assembly GCF_044508335.1. Classification (NCBI taxonomy): domain Bacteria; kingdom Bacillati; phylum Actinomycetota; class Actinomycetes; order Streptosporangiales; family Thermomonosporaceae; genus Actinomadura; species Actinomadura sp. The sequence goes on along the minus strand of NZ_JBIQHY010000098.1, from coordinate 1,637 downwards.
CAGGGTCGCGAGCCGGATCGCGATGGCGGCGCCCTGCTCGGCGGTGCGCTCGACGGTCCGCCCGGAGACGCGCGCGAACTCCACGGTGAAGTCGGTGGCGCAGGCGCCGGGCGCGGCCGCGTTGACCTTGATGCGCGTGTCCCGCAGCCGCTTGGCGTACTGGATCGTCAGCATGTTCAGCGCCGCCTTGGACGCCGGGTAGGCGGCCGAGGCGGCCACGTCCCAGAAGTAGTGGCCGGGATCGGTCATCGCGGCCATCGAGGAGGTGCCGCTGGAGATGTTCACGATCCGCCCCGCCGGCGCCTCGCGCAGCAGCGGCAGCACCGCGTTGGTCACCCGGTACACGCCGAACAGGTTGGTGTCGAACACGCGCCGCACGACGTCGAGGTCGGCCTCGTCGGGCAGGTGGACCGGGCCGCCGGAGATGCCGGCGTTGTTGACCAGCACGTCCAGCCGCCCGGCCGAGGCGGCGACGTGCCCGGCCGCGGCCCGCACCGACGCCGCGTCGGTGACGTCCAGGACCACCTCGCGGACGTCGAGCCCGGCGTCCCGCAGCTCCGCGGCGGCCTTCGCGCCCAGGCCCGGGTCGCGGGCGCCGAGCAGCACGGTCATGCCGCGCTCGGCCAGCCCCCGCGCGATGGCGTATCCGATGCCCTTGTTCGCCCCGGTCACCAGGGCGGTGGTGGTGTCATTCATGCCCCCAGCCCACCACCGGCGGCGCGGCCGGCTCCAACACCGATCGCGCCCCGATCAATACCCTGGAGGTATGGACGTGGTGGAAACGCGGGAGCTCGCCTACTTCCTGGCGGTCGCGCGGGAACTGCACTTCGGCCGGGCCGCCGAGAGCCTGGGCATCGCGCAGCCGCCGCTGTCGCGGGCGATCGGCCGGCTGGAGCGGCGCCTGGGCGTGCGGCTGCTGGAGCGCACCAGCCGCCGGGTGACGCTCACCCCGGCCGGCGAGACGCTGCTGGCCGAAGGCGCCGCGGCGCTGGACGCCGTCACCGCGGCCGTCCGCCGCACCCGCCGCGCCGGCGGGACCGGGCCCCGGCTGGTCCTGGCGATGAAGCCCGGCGGGGACGGCGGCGGGCTGCTCCCGGCGATCCTGTCCGCCTACGAGCGCGAACCCGACGCCGTGCCGGTGGAGATGCTGCTCGGCTACGGCGCCGACCGGGCGCTGCGCGACGGCCGCGCCGACGCCGCCCTGCTGTACACGCCGCGGCAGGACGTCACCGGCCTGGCCGTGGAGGAACTGCTGGAGGAGCCGCAGGTCGCGGTGCTGCCGCGCGCGCACCGGCTGGCGGGCCGCGCGGAGGTGTCCCTGGCGGACCTGGACGGCGGCGACGCGCCGGTCGCCCGGTACGGGCACGGCCTGGACGGGCTGCCGCCCGTCACCGACGGCGGGCAGCTGATGCAGCTGATCGCGCTGGGCCGGGCGGTGGCGGTGCTGCCGGAGTCGATGCGGGGGCTGCTGCGCGACGACCTGGTGGCGGTGCCGGTGCGGGACGCGGCGCCGACCACGCTGGTGCTGGCGTGGCCGGAGGCGTCCCGGTCGCGGGCGCTGGCGGCGTTCGTGCGGTCCACGGCCGCCGTCGCCGCCGAGTTCGCCGCCGCCCGCAGCGCCTGACCCGCCCCCGGCA
>NZ_JBIQHY010000097.1:0-27384 GCF_044508335.1 Actinomadura sp. | reverse complement strand
GCGGCGCCGCCCGGCCCGCGCCCCGCGCGCCGGGCCGGCCGCCGGAGTGACCAGTGCCACCCCGCCCGCCCGCCGCCGGCGCGGGCCCCGCCGTGCGCACCGGGCCGCCACCGGCGGCGTTTGCGCTGCCGGAGCGGTTTTCGCGGCGCCGGAAACGTCGCCGCGCCGAACCGGACGCCGACGCTTCGACGGCCGCCGGGCACGGCGAACACGAGCAAGATCAATATTTGACGTCGAACCGTCCTGAAATGGAATGATCTTGCAGTTGCCGACAAACCCATTCATCACATGTCGAGGAGGAGAGCCGTGCTGGATGCGGTCGACGCCGTGCTCGTCCGCGAGCTCCAGCGGGATGGCAGGGCGACGTTCCAGGCGCTCGCCGATCGCGTCGGGCTTTCCCGCACGGCCGTGCGGGCACGGGTGCAGCACCTTCTCGAAACGCAGGTCGTCCGCGTCGTCGGCATCGTGCACGCCGCCGTGGTCGGCGCGGAGGCCATCGGGCACGTGTCGGTCGCCGTGGACGGCGCCGCCCGCGAGGTGGCCGAGGCCGTCGCCGAGCGGCCCGCGGTCAGCTTCACCGCGCTGACCGCCGGCCCGTACGACCTGGTCGCGCAGGTGCGCACCCGCGACGACGCCGCGCTCGCGGCCGAGGTGGACCGGATCCGGTCCATCCCCGGCGTGCGCGCGGCGGAGGTGTTCCGGTCGGTGTCCACCGTGCGCGACAAGCACGCCGTGGTGCGCGAGCTCGGCGAGGTCAGCCTCGACGGCATCGACTGGCGGCTCCTGCACGAGCTGCAGCGGGACGGGCGCGCGCCCTACACCCGGCTCGCGCACGTCATCGGCCTGTCGCAGGCCGCCACCCGGGCCCGGGTGGTGCGGCTCATGCGCACCGGCGTGATCCAGGTCACCGGGCTGGCCGACCCGCTCGCCCTCGGCGCCGCCGAGCTCGGCGGGTTCGGCATCGTGGTGACCGGCGGGCTGCGCAAGGTCGCGGAGGCGGTCGCCGCCCAGGACGGCGTCCGCTACCTGGCCACCGGGTTCGGCCGCTACGACATCGTCGGTCAGGCCGAGGCCACGTCCCGCGCCGAGCTGGTGGCCGTGCTCGACGCCATCAGGTCCGTGCCCGGCGCGACGGTCCGGGAGTCCTGGCACCACCTGGACGTGGTGAAGGAGTCCTACGCCGTGGAGCTGCCCGAGCAACCCCTCAACGGGTCGTCCTGACCGGCCCCGGCGCCTCGGCCACGGTGCCCGCCGTGGCCGGGGCGGCACATCCGCCGGCCGGCCGCGCTAGGCGCGGTTGAGGGCGACCTCCTCCAGGTCCAGCTCGTGCATGACGCGGGCGAGGACCTCGTCGTCGATCCGGCGCTCGTCCCGCATCCGGACGAACACCTGGCGCTCGGCCAGCAGCATCTCCCGCCGCAGCCGCCGGTACGTCGCCGTCGGCACCTCCTCGCCCTCCGGGCCCGCCCCGCCGCCGAGCCGCTCCCAGGCGCGCAGCCGCCGGTCCTCGGCGAGCTGCCGGAGCCGCTCCACCACCGCCTCGTCCAGCCGCTCCGCGGCGTTCAGCTCCTCCAGCCGCTCCAGCGCCGCCTGCGCCGCCGCGTGCTGCGCCCCGGCCTCCGCCACGGTGTCGGCGTAGCGCTCGTGTTCGCCGCCGATGCCCAGGGCGCGGATCAGCGCCGGGAACGTCAGCCCCTGCACCAGCAGCGTCCCGAGGACGGTCGTGAACGTCAGGAAAAGGATCAGGTCGCGACCGGGGAACGGGGCGCCGGACGCGGTGAAGGGGACCGCGAACGCGGCGGCGAGCGACACCACCCCGCGCATCCCCGCCCACGACACCGCGGTCAGGCCGCGCCAGCCGGGGCTCTCCCTCGCCCGCTCCCGCCGCGACGCCAGCCGGTGGATCCGCGCGGCGGGGAACACCCAGGCGAAACGGGCGACGACGGTGACCGCGAAGACCGCGACCGCCCACCACGCGAGCTGCTGCCAGCTGCGCCCCGACAGCCCGTGCACGACCGGCGGCAGCTGCAGCCCGATCAGCAGGAAGACCACCGACTCCAGCAGGAAGACCATGACCTTCCAGAACGAGCCGCCGATCAGCCGGGTCACCGCCGCCGACTCGGTGGACCGGTGGCCGAGGTACAGGCCGCTGACGACCACGGCGATCACCCCGGAGGCGTGCGCGGTCTCGGCGAGCAGGTAGGCGGCGAACGGCGCCACCAGCGCGATGCCGTTCTCCACGAGCGGGTCGTGCATCCGGGTCCGCAGCCAGTGCAGCGGCGGGCCGAGCAGCAGCCCGATCGCCGCGCCGACGGCGGCGGCGAACAGGAACCGCCCGGCGCCCTCCAGGAACGTGAACCCGGCGCCCGCCGCCGCGATCAGCGCCACCCGGAACGCCGTCAGCGCCGTCGCGTCGTTGAACAGGCTCTCCCCGATCAGCACCGTCACCGTCCGGCGCGGCAGCCCGAGGCGCTGCGCGACGCTCACCGCCGCGACCGCGTCCGGCGGCGCCACGATCGCGCCGAGCACGAACGCCGCGGACAGCGGCAGGCCCGGGATGATCAGGTGCGCCGCGTACCCGACCGCGAGCGTGGTGAACAGCACCAGGCCCACCGACAGCATCCCGATCGACCAGGCGTTGTCGCGCAGGTTGCGGAACGAGCTCTGCCAGGCCGCCGCGAACAGCAGCGGCGGCAGGAACACGTAGAGGACGAACTCCGGGTCGAGCTCGAACTCCGGGACCCCGGGGGCGAACGAGAAGCCCAGCCCGGCGATCACCAGGATCAGCGGCGCCGGCAGCCCGATGCGCCGCGCCCCCGCGGCCACCATCAGCGCTCCCACCGGCACGGCCAGCAGCCAGAGTGCGTGCGTCGTCTCCACCCGCCAGATCATGACATGACCGGCACGCCGGTGCGCGGCCCGTCAGTGTGTGTCGCGCCCCGCCTCCTTGGCGAAGGTCAGGAAGTCGCGGGCGGCCGGCGGCAGCCGGCGGTGCGCGTGGACGAGCCCGGTCATCCGGGTGATCGGCGGCATGAACGAGCGGACCGCCACCCCCTCGGTGTCGTCGATCTGGTTGCGGTACCACAGCAGGGAGCCCATCCCGGCGCGGACGCAGCCGAGCCACGCGCCCCGCTCGTCGGACTCCACCGCGGCGACCGGGGCGGCGCCGACCCGGCGCAGCAGCGCGTCGATCTCGGCGCGCAGCGCGGTGCCGCGGGCGGGCAGCACGAGCCGCATGCCGTCCAGCGCCGCCGGCGGCACCGGCTCGCGGACCTTCAGCGCGGGCGGCGAGACCAGCACCACCTCCCGCTGCTCGAACGGGTGCGCGGACATGTCGCCGGGGACGGGCAGGTCGGTGAGCGCGAGGTCGGCGCGGCCCGCGCGCACCGCCGCCGCGACGCGGTCGCGGTCCTCGCAGCGGACCACCCGGACCCGCACGGCCGGCTGGTGCCGGGCGAAGCGGGGGACGAGCCGCCCGGTCAGCTCCGGCTCCAGCGACGCGGTGACGGCGATGCGCAGCTCCGCGCCGCGCCCGTCGGCGCGGGCCACCGACAGCCCCTCGATCGCCTCGACGGCGTCCAGCGCGACGCGGGCCTGCCGGACGACCTGCTCGCCGACGGGGGTGAGGACGACGCCGCGGCCGGAGCGGGCGAACAGCTCGACGCCGAGCTCGCGTTCCAGCTCGCGCACGGCCCGCGAGAGCGCGGGCTGGGCCACGTAGAGAGCCTGGGCCGCCGACGTCATGGTGCCGTGGTCGGCGGTCGCCACGACATAGCGCAGCTGCCGCAGATTCATGTGCCGACCGTATGCCACCGAACCGCTGCGGTCCTGGACATAGCCGGAATCGGCCCCCGGAATCGGCTCGCCCCCCGGTCAGGGGCTCGTGCCCGGCGCCCTGCCCCCGGCGGTCTCGGCGGACGGGACGCTCTCCGGCTCCGGCTGCAGCTGGGGCGCGCCGACGGCGCAGTGCCTCATGCACTCGGGCGCCACCGTCTCCCCGGACGGGGTGCGCAGCGCGTCGTCGGCGATGGTGAAGAAGGTCAGCGCGGCGCCGGCGGCGAGCAGCACGGCGCACGCCGCCATCGAGACCCCGAACCCGCTGGAGAAGTCCTCCGGGTTCGCGAACGCGTCGCCGGTCAGCCCGGCCAGCGGCGGGATCGCCGCCACCGCCAACAGCCCCGCGGCGCGGGCCACCGCGTTGTTCACCCCGCTGGCCAGGCCCGCGTGGCGGGCGTCCGCGGTGGCGAGCACGGTCGCGGTGAGCGGCGCGACCGTCGCCGACAACCCGAGCCCGAACACCACCACGGCGGGCAGCACGTCCCGCAGGTAGGAGGCGTCCCGCCCGATCCGGGCGACGAGCAGCATCCCGGCGGCCGCCACCACCAGGCCCGCGGTCATCGGCAGCCGCGGCCCGATCTTCTGCGCGAGGGCGCCCGCCCGCGCCGACAGCAGCAGCATCAGCACGGTCACCGGCAGCAGCGCCGCCCCCGCCGCGACCGGCGAGAACCCCCCGACGACCTGCAGGTCGAGGACCAGCAGGAAGAACATCACGCCCATCCCGCCGTACATCAGGAACGTCACCACGTTGACGGCGGAGAACTGCCGGGAGGCGAACACGCCGAGCGGCAGCATCGGCTGCGGCACCTCCGGCCCGCGCCGCGCGCCGGGCAGCCGCCGGCCCTTCCCGCGCACCCGTTCGACCAGCACGAACGCCGCGGACGCCGCCAGGCCCAGCGCGGCGGCGGTCCCGATGACCGGCGGCGCGGCGGTCCCGCCCGGCGCCTCGGTGAGCGCGTACGTCGTCCCGGCCAGCCCCAGCGCCGCCAGCGCGGCGCCGAGCACGTCGAACCGCCCGTGGGCGTCGGGGTCGGCGCTCTCCGGGACGTGCCGCAGCGACACCGCCACCACGACCGCGGCGAACGGCACGTTCAGCAGGAACACCCACCGCCACCCGGCCGCCTCCACCAGCCAGCCGCCCGCGAACGGCCCGATCGCCGCCGCGACGCCGCCGAGGCCCGACCAGGCGCCGACCGCGCGGGGCCGGTCGTCGGGCGCGAACGACGACTGGATGATCGCCAGCGAGCCCGGCGTGAGCAGCGCCCCGCCGATTCCCTGCAGCGCCCGGGACATGATCAGCATCTCGATGTTCGCCGCCAGCCCGCACAGCACCGACGCGGCCGCGAACCACACCACGCCGATGACGAACACCCGGCGCCGGCCGAACCGGTCGCCGAGCGAACCGCCGAGCAGGATGAACCCGGCGAGCGTCAGCGTGTAGGCGTTGATGGTCCATTGCAGCCCGGCCATGTCGGCGTCCAGGTCGCGGGCCAGGCTGGGCAGCGCGACGTTCACGACCGTGGAGTCGAGCAGCGCCATGCCCGACCCGAGCACGGTCGCCAGCAGGATCCAGCGTCCGGGCCCGCTCCGCAGCGGGACGTCCGGCATCAGACGATCTGCTCGTCGACGAAGCACCAGCGCCAGTCTTCGCCCGGTTCGAACGACCGGACGATCGGGTGCCCCTCCTTCTGGAAGTGCGCCGTGGCATGCCGCATCGGGGAGGAGTCGCAGCAGCCCACATGCCCGCAGCCGAGGCACAGCCGCAGGTGCACCCACCGGGTGCCCTCCTCCAGGCACTCCTGGCACCCCTGCGTGTGGGGGGAGGGGTCTACCGCCGGAACCGACGCAACATGCTCACAAGTGGTCATATCTGCATCGTGCCACGCGGCGGGTAAGCGGATCACCAATGATCGGGGCTGAACGGCTCGTCCTCGGGCCGCGCGGACTCCGACAGCAGCCGCAGGTCCGACTCGACCATCATCGTCACCAGGCTCTCGAACGTGACCTCCGGCTCCCAGCCGAGCTGCTCGCGGGCCTTCTTCGGGTCCGCGCACAGCAGGTCGACCTCGGCGGGGCGGGTGTACTTCGCGTCCAGGACGACGTGGTCCTCCCAGTTCAGGCCCGCCGTGCGGAACGCGAACTCCACCAGCTCCCGCACCGACTGGGTCTGACCCGTTCCTATGACGTAGTCCTCGGGGGAGTCCTGGGCGAGCATCAGCCGCATCGCGCGGGCGTAGTCGCCGGCGTAGCCCCAGTCGCGCCGCGCGTCCAGGTTGCCGAGGCGCAGCTCCTGGGCCAGGCCCAGCTTGATGCGCGCCGCGCCCAGCGACACCTTCCGCGTCACGAACTCGGCGCCGCGGCGCGGAGACTCGTGGTTGAACAGGATCCCGCTGACCGCGAACATCCCGTAGGACTCGCGGTAGTTCTGCGTGATGTAGTGCCCGTAGCTCTTCGCGACCCCGTACGGGCTGCGCGGGTGGAACGGCGTCTTCTCGTTCTGCGGCGTCTCCCGCACCATCCCGAACATCTCCGACGAGGACGCCTGGTAGAAGCGGATCTGCTCGCGGCCCGGCGTGCGGGACGGGCTGATGCCCGACACCACGCGGATCGCCTCCAGCATCCGCAGCACGCCCATGCCGGTGACCTCGGCGGTGAGCTCGGCCTGCTGCCACGACATGGGGACGTAGGAGATCGCGCCCAGGTTGTAGACCTCGTCGGGCTGCACCCGCTCCACCGCCGAGATCAGGCTGCCCTGATCCAGCAGGTCGCCGGTGGTGATCTGCACGTCGCCGATGTGCTTGCGCAGCCGCGACACATGGGGGTTCGCCTGCCCCCGCACCAGGCCCCAGACCTCGTATCCCAGCTCAAGCAGATGCTCGGCCAGATACGAGCCGTCCTGTCCGGTGATGCCGGTGATGAGTGCTCGCCTGGACAGCGGATCCTCCATGGCTGAAATAAGTCCGATGCGGGGCTCACCACGGGTGAACCCGCAACGAGCGTGAAATATGAGATTACCGACCACGACGGGGGGATGACGAGGGAGGGCTCCCTTTGAACCGAATTCACTTCTGGTTCGCCCGCCGGGACGCCCCTGTGCCACGGTGATACCCATCATGAGCTCTCCGGACATGCCGCCGCTGCGGCTGAACGGGCGCGACATCGGCCCGCACGCGATCATGGCGGTGGTCAACCGCACGCCCGACTCGTTCTTCGACAGGGGCGCCACCTACGGCTTCGACGCCGCCCTGGACGCCGTCGGCCGGGCCGTCGACGCCGGCGCCGACATCGTGGACATCGGCGGGGTGAAGGCCGGTCCCGGCGCAGACGTCGGCGTCGCCGAGGAGCTGCGCCGGGTGGTGGACCTCGTCGCCGCCGTCCGCGAGCGGCACCCGCGCGTCGTGATCAGCGTCGACACCTGGCGCGCCGAGGTCGGCGAGGCGGTCGCCCGCGCCGGCGCCGACCTGCTCAACGACACCTGGGGCGGGCCGGACCCGCGCCTCGCCGAGGTCGCCGCGGCGCACGGCATCGGGCTGGTCTGCGCGCACGCCGGCCCCCTGGCCCCCCGCACCCGGCCGCACCGGATCGGCTACGCCGACGTCGTCGCGGACGTCGTCGCCCATGTGACCGCGCAGGCCGAGCGCGCCGTCGCGCTCGGGGTGCGGCGCGACGCGATCCTCATCGACCCCGCGCACGACTTCGGCAAGAACACCCGCCAGTCGCTGGAGATCACCCGGCGGCTGGGCGAGCTGACCGCCACCGGGTGGCCGGTGCTGGTCGCGGTGTCCAACAAGGACTTCATCGGCGAGACGCTCGGCCGCCCCGTCGACCGGCGCGGCGTCGGCACCGTGGCCGTCCTCGGCGTGTCGGCGCTGCTCGGCGCCCGCGTCTTCCGCGTCCACGACGTCCCCGCCGCCCGCCGCGCCCTGGCGGCGGTCGCCGCCCTGACCGGCTAGTGCGCCGCCTCCCGCTGCCGGGCGCGGTAGGCCGCGACGTGCATGCGGTTCCCGCAGGTGCGGCTGTCGCAGTAGCGGCGGCAGCGGTTGCGGGACAGGTCGACCAGGACGCGCGCGCAGTCCGGCGCCTCGCAGGTGCGCAGCCGGTCCAGCTCGCCCGCCGCCACCACGTACGCCAGCGCCATCCCGCAGTCGGCGGCCAGGTGCTCGCCGAGCGGCGCGCCGGGCGCGAAGAAGTGCACGTGCCAGTCGTAGCCGTCGTGGTCGGTCAGGTGCGGGGTGGTGCGGACCTCGCCGACGATCGCGTTGATCCGGCGGACGGCGGACGGGACGTCGCCCGCGCGGAACACCTCGTGGAACCGCGCGCGCAGGTCGAGGACCTGGAGCCGGTCGGCCTCGGTGAGCTCGCCCACGTCGCTGAACGCGTTGCGGTCCACGAACGCGCGCAGCCCGGGCAGCCCGCCGAGCCGCTCGGCGCCGGACGCGGCCGGGCCGGTGTTGATCAGGTCGACGACGACGGCGAGCGCGTGCTCGGTGTCATGGGTGAAGATCACGATGACTCCAGTCTCGGGGGACCGGGGCGGTCGTGCTCCCGGCCTCCTCGCCGGTGCCGGAACGCGGCCCGTGGGCCCCACCCTATGACGTGGCCCCCGCGCGCAGGGGGCCGCCCCACCGGACGCGCCGCGGCGTCCGGTGGCCCGATCCGGCCGGAACGTTCCAGGTGGCCGGGCGTCCGGCCAGGTGGCCGGGCGTCCTGCCGCGGAACGCCCGCCGGCCGCCGTCAGCGCTCGTAGTGCGGGTCGGCGACGACCGGGTAGTAGGCGTCGGTGTGCTGCACGCGCATCGTGACCGACGTGCCGTCGAGCGTGTAGTCGGCCTTCACCTGGCGGAACATCGAGTCGCTCGCCCACGGGTTGTAGAGCCGGCCCACGGTCGCGCCGTAGCGCAGGTGGACGACGTCGTAGCCGCCCGACGGCATCGACTCCAGGGCCAGCCCGTCGGCCAGGGACACGGCGAACCGGAACTCCGAGGGGGCGTCGGGCCCGTGGATCACCGTGAGCAGGCGCACCCCGCCGGCCGTGGTCTGCGCGACGATGTCGGTGTCGACGTCCACGCCGACGAAGACCCGCAGGCTCGGGCGCAGCACCTGCGCGACCGTGTCGGCGGCGGTGGCGTCGATGCCGAGGTGGATGCGCTGACCGTCCCGTGTCGGCACCCACACCCCGTCACGGGCCCGCTGGCCCCACGCGACGTCGGGGTTCTCCATCTCCTGCGGCTCGTTCTTGCCCCGCGCGACCAGAATCCTGGAGGCGGCGCTCATCGCCGCGGCAGCCCCGTCCCGTGCATGCCTCATGACGGGCCCCCTCGCCTTCTTTCATCACTCGCGTGGCTTCGCGCTCGTCCCGGGTCACCACGGGCAGGGAGGACCGGCGCCCCTTGCCCTGCCGCTGGTCGATTAGTGACGTTCGCCCCGTGCGTCGTTGGACCTTACACCACGCTTATCCGTGCCGGTCGGACCGGGCGGGGAACCGCCGAGCGGCCGTTCCCGGCCGCCGTCCGCGGGGCGTGACGGTGCGCGCCCGGCCCTTCACACAGCGGCTCGGACAGCGGGTCACGCGGCGGGTCACGCGGCGGGTCACGCGGCGGGTCACGCGGCGTCCCGCGGGCCGCCCGGCGACCGGGCGGCCCGCGGCGGACAGCGCACCCCTGTGCGGCCCCTGTGCGGCCCCTATAGGCCCCTGTACGACCCCCTGCGTGAGCCCCTGCGCGAGCCCCTACGCGAGGGCGGGCTCGCCGGCGGTGACGCTGACGGTCAGATCGGCGAGCACTTCGCCGAGCCGGTCCAGCGCGCTCGCGATCCACGGCAGGGACGCCGGCGCCGGGGACGCCAGCGCGGCGAGCCGCTGCTCGTCGTCCTCCCCGTAGAGCAGGCTCGGCGCGACCCGCATGCGCAGCGCCGCCGGCGCGTCCCCGAACGAGCTGCCCGGCAGGACGCCGACCCCGTAGCGCTCCAGCAGCAGGCCCGTGAGGTCGGCCGCCGTGCGGACGCCGTGGTTCTCGCGCAGCACGTCCCGCAGCGGCCCGAAGTCGGGGTAGACGTAGAAGGCCGCCTCCGGCCGCCGGAGCCGCGCGCCCGCCGCCGCGAACCGGTCGGCGACCGCGCCGGCGACCGCGGCGTGCAGCCGGCGGCTGCGGTCGATGTGCTCCACGAGCTCGGGCGGCTCGGCGAACGCGTAGGCGGCGGCGTGCTGCATCGGGGCCGGGGCGCTCGACCACAGCTCGCTCGCCACCCCGAGCAGGCTGTCGCGCAGCGCGCGGCCGAACGGCCCGTCCGGCAGCCGCGCGACGCCGATCCGCCAGCCGCCCGCCGCCAGGCTCTTGCTGAGCGCCGTGGTCACGACGGTCCGCTCCGGCGCGTACAGGGCCGGGCTCGGCACCGTCCGGCCCGGCGCGTGCACCAGGTCGCGGTAGATCTCGTCGGACAGGACGACCAGGTCGTGCTCGCGCGCGACCGCGCACAGCCGCCGGACGGTCTCCTCGGACGCCAGCGTCCCCGTCGGGTTGTCGGGCAGCGTCACCACGACCGCGCGCACGTCCCTTCCCCGCGCGCGGGACCGCACCACCGCGTCGGCGAGCAGCGCCGGGCTCGGCACCCCGCCCTCGCCCGGCGGGGTGGCGACGCGGATCGGCTCCGCGCCGGCCAGCGACGCCTGCGCCGCGTAGCTCACCCAGCTCGGCGCCGCCACGACGACGTCGCCGCCGAGGGAGGTCAGCAGCGCGAACAGCAGCGGCTTGCTGCCCGGCCCGGCGACGACCGCGGACGGGTCGGTGGGCAGCCCGCGCCGCGCCCAGTAGCCGGCCGCGGCGGCGCGCAGCGCCGCGGACCCGGCGACCGGGCCGTAGGAGCCGCGGCCGGCGGCCGACTCCAGCTCGCGGGTCAGCGCGGGATGTATGGGGATCCCGGCCTCCCCGAAGCCGAGGGGGAGCACGCGCTCGCCCTCCCTGCGCTTGCGGGCGATCGCCTCGTTCACGGCGAGCGTCGCCGACAGCGGGACCGGGCGCGGGGCGAACGACAGCGGCCGGACGGACGCGGACTCATTCTGGGCAGGCATCAATGCTCCAAAGGGCATGCTGAAATAACGGTGGGTGACCGTGGAATTCCCCGTTGCGACCCGGCCGGGCTCGCTACAACTCTTGCCCTCTGCAAGCATCATTACAAGCGAGTCTCATCGATGGTTACCGTAAGATGTTGTGATGCTTGAACTGCGTCGCCTGAGATTGCTCGCCGAATTCGCCCGCCGCGGCAGCATCGCGGCGACCGCCGCGGCCCTCGGCTACACGCCCTCGGCCGTCTCCCAGCAGCTCGCCGCGCTGGAGCGGGAGGCCCGCGTCCCGCTGCTGGACCGCACCGCCCGCAGCGCGGAGCTCACCGACGCCGGGCGCCGCCTCGCCGAGCGCGCCGAGGACATCCTGAGCCTGGTCGAGGCCGCCGAGGCGGAGCTGTCGGCGCAGGCCGACGCCCCGTCGGGGCGCATCGTGGTCACCGCCTTCCCGACCGCGGCCGTCGCCTTCGCGCCCGCGCTGGCGCGCAGCCTCGGCGAGCATCCCGATCTGACGTTCGTGCTGCGGCAGACCGTGCCCGGCGCCGGCATCCGCCAGGTGCAGAGCGGCGAGGTCGACATCGCGCTCATCGACGACTGGACGGGCAAGGTCCCCGACCAGGCGCCCGCCGCGCTGGAGTTCTTCCATCTGCGCCGCGACCCGCTCGTCCTGGTGGTGCCGGACACGCATCCGATGTCGGACCCGGCCCGCCCGGTCGACCTGGAGCGGCTGCGCGAGGAGCCGTGGATGGCCGCGCCGCCCGGCGAGCCGTCCCGGCAGGCCGTCGAGCGGCTGCTGGACACCGTGGGCGGCGCCCGCCCCGTGCCGTGGGAGTTCGAGGGGCTGCACACGATCCTCAGCCTGGTGGCCCGGGGGATCGGCATCACCGCGGTGCCCGCGCTGGCGCTCGCCGCCGGCGACCGCGGCGTGGCGGTGCGCCGCATCCCCGAGTGCACGCTGGCCCGCGAGGTGTACGCCGTCACCCGCACCGCGAGCGTGCGCAGGCCGTCGGTGGCGGTGACCCTGCGCGCCATCTACGCCGCCGCCAGGGACGTCCGGTCCGCGAGCGACGTCCCCGCGTGAGGGGCGGCGGGCGACCCCGGATAAGGCGCGAGCCGGTGGGCACCTAGAGTCGGAGTTGGAGCCGGAGGCACTGGTTCGACTCTGGCCGCATTCGGCCGCGACCCGCACTCGGAGGCCGCTCCGCCCGAACTAAGGGTGGAGCAAGCCGCACGGTGCGGATCGTTCGAAAACGGTCGGACACGTGCGGATCATCACGTACGGTGGTGCGAATCGTGAGCACATCCGAGTCCATGCATGTCGATCGGGGAGCACAGCACTCGATGGAACCCACGGCGACCGCGCCCGCGGACCCGCCCCCGGCGGCGGAGGTCCCGGCGCCCGAGGCGCAGGGCGGCCTGACCCGGGCCCCCCAGGAGCAGACCGGCCACGGGCCGGCCGGCGGCCACCACGTGTTCGAGCTGCCGCGGGTGACCGCGATGCTCGCGCACGCGCTGCCGCGCTTCCTGGAGGGCGTGATCGCCCCGGTGGCGGTGTTCTACGCCGCGCTCATGCTGCTCGGGCTGAACGGCGCGCTGGTCGCCGCCGTCGCCTGGGTCTACGGCGGGATCGTCTACCGCTACGTGCGCGGCCACCCGGTGTCGGGGATGCTGCTGCTGGCCGCGGTCGGCGTGACCGTCCGCGCGGGCCTGGCGGCGGCCACGCACAGCGCGGTCATCTACTTCCTGCAGCCGACGCTCGGCACGCTCTGCGTGAGCCTGGCGTTCCTCGCCTCGGTGCCGCTCGGGAAGCCCCTCGCGATGAAGCTCGCCAAGGACATGGCGCCGATCCCCGACGCGTTCTACAAGCACGCGCGAGTCCACCAGTTCTTCCTGCGCATCTCGCTGCTGTGGTCGGCGGTCCTGCTGGCGAACGTCGGCGTCAGCCTCTGGATGCTGTTCAACGAGTCGATCAGCATGTACCTGTGGATCCGCACCGGGATCGTCACCGGCCTCGGCGCGATCGGCATCGCGCTGTCGGTCTGGGGCTTCAAGCGCCTGGTGCGCCGCATGAACCGCGAGCCGGCCCCGTCCGCGCCCGTCCCCTCCGCGCCCGTCCCGTCCACGCCCGCCTGAGCAGCGGTTTCCCGTCGGAAACGCCCCGAACCCGAGCCCGGTTCGGGGCGTCTCTATGTGTAGGTGGATTCACCGACACGGGGTGAATTTGACGGGTTTGGGGGATTTGTGGCGATCAAGGGTCGTACGGGGGTCGTGCTGGCCGGCGGGACGGGCGCGGTGGCGCTGCTCGTGACCGGCTGCTCGATCGGCGGCGAGGGCAGGCTCGCCTCGGGCGGGTCGGACACCGCGGTGACGATCACCCCGGCCAACGGGACCGCGCAGGTCAAGCCGGACGGCACCATCGAGGTGAAGTCCTCGGGCGGCAAGCTGCAGAACGTCACGGTGCGGGGCGGGGGCGCCGCGGTCACCGGGAAGTTCGGAAAGGGCCGCAAGACGTGGCGCTCCACCCGGACGCTGACGCCCGGGACGTCCTACACGGTCACCGCGCAGGCCCGCGACGGCGGAAAGACCCGTACGGTGACGAGCTCGTTCACCACGCTCAAGCCGGCCCAGACGCTGTCCATCGTGGACGTCACCCCGAACGTCGAGGGGGAGAAGGTCGGCGTCGGGATGCCGATCTTCGTCCGCTTCGACCGCCCTGTGACCGACAAGGCGGCCGTGGAGCGGACGCTCCGCGTCACCCCGGACAAGCCGGTCGAGGGCGCCTGGCGGTGGCTGGCGCCCGACCAGGTCGTCTACCGGACCAAGACGTACTGGCAGCCGCACCAGACCGTCCGCTTCCACGCGGCGCTGGCCGGGGTGAACGCGGGCGGCGGCGTGTACGGGGCCAAGGACGCCCAGGCGACGATGGCCATCGGCGCCGAGCAGATCACCACCGGGAACATCGCCGGCCACCAGATGACCGTGACGAGGGACGGCAAGAAGCTGCGGACGATCCCGTTCAGCGCCGGCAACGGGCAGAGCCGGGAGTTCACCACCACCAGCGGCGTCCACCTGCTGATGGAGAAGGGCAACCCCGTCACGATGACCTCGCCCGGCCGCCAGGAGGGCGACCCCGGCTACTACAAGACGGTCGTCAACTACGCGGTCAGGTTCTCCAGCAGCGGCGAGTACGTCCACTCCGCGCCCTGGTCGGTCGGCTCGCAGGGGTCGGCGAACGTCAGCCACGGCTGCCTCAACGTCAGCCCGTCCAACGCCAAGTGGTACTACGACATCGCGCAGCGCGGTGACATCATCAAGCTCACCGGATCGGACCGCGAGGTCGAGTGGGACAACGGCTGGAGCTTCTGGCAGCTGCCGTTCGACGAGTGGCGCCAGGGCAGCGCCCTCCGCTAGACGGCGGCCGCCTTGCAACGCTTTGATCTCGGACACCCGCCAAAACCCCGGCTCATGGCATGATCAGCGAATTTTGCCGTTAATGTCTCTCAGGTAGACGGCGGGGTCACTGGAGGTTGCAGTGCAGCGGAGGGTTTCCGCAGGAGTTCGGGCTGGCGCGGGGATCGCGGGGGTCATGCTGCTGTTCACGGCGGGCTGCAGCGGGGGCGGTGAGAAGGACTCCGGCGTCACCGTCGGGGAGAAGGCGGACGCGAACGTCCCGCAGGTGACGATCAACCCGGGAGACGGCAACACCAAGGCCGCGCCCGAGGACGGGGTCGTCGTCACGGCCGCGGGCGGCACGCTGGAGCAGGTCACCGTGACCCTCAAGGGCAAGCCGGTGTCCGGCGAGATGGCCGCCGACAAGACCAAGTGGAAGTCGCGCACGCTGCGGCCCGGCGCCAAGTACCAGGTCACCGCGGTCGCCAAGAGCCCGCAGGGCAAGTCGGCGACGGTCAACGCCACGTTCGCGACGCGGAAAGCGGCGAACAAGCTGGAGATCATCGACGTCACGCCGAGCAAGAACGAGAAGGTCGGCGTCGGCATGCCGATCCAGGTCGTCTTCAACCGCGCGGTCTCCGACAAGAAGGCCGTGGAGAAGGCCCTGGAGGTCAAGTCCACCAAGCCCGCGACCGGCGCGTGGTTCTGGATGAACGACACCACCGTCGTCTTCCGCACCAAGAACGGCCAGTACTGGCAGCCCAACCAGAAGGTCTCGCTCCGCGCCAAGCTCGCCGGGGTGAAGTCGGGCAAGGGGACGTACGGCTACTCCGACTTCACGCGCAGCTTCCGCATCGGCGACTCCCACATCACCCACATCAGCACCAAGACCAAGAAGGCCGTCGTCAAGAAGAACGGCAAGAAGGTCCGCAGCTGGCCCATCAGCGCCGGCCGGGGCGGCCGCGTGGTCAACGGTGTCGACACCTACCTCACCACCAGCGGCATCCACCTGACGATGGGCAAGGAAAACCCGGCGGTCATGACGTCGGAGTGGATGGGCGTCGACCCCGAGGACAAGAAGAACGGCGGCTACAAGGAGGTCATCCCGTTCGCGGTGCGGATCTCCAGCACCGGCGAGTACGTCCACTCGATGGCCTCGACCGTGTGGGCGCAGGGGCGGCAGAACGTCAGCCACGGCTGCGTCAACTCCCCGCCCAAGGACGCCAAGTGGTTCTACAACTTCTCCTACCGCGGCGACCCGGTGATCATCACCGGCAGCAAGCGCAGCCTGGACTGGAACAACGGCTGGAGCTACTACGAGATGTCGTGGAGCCGGTGGGTGAAGGGCAGCGCCCTCGACCGCACCGTCTCCACCGGCTGACGCCGGAGGCCGCCGACCCGCGCACGATCGGACCTCGCACGACATTGACCCCCGGTTGGCGTTGACCGGCCCGCGATCGGGAAAAGGGCCGGGACACGGCCGTCTACGATCGGGGACCCGGTGAACGAGTCCGCGCGACCGCTGCGACCACGACCGCTGCGACTGCGCCGCCGCGTCCGGCGCGGGGCCCACCGCGCCGTGCGCCGCGCGGCCCTCTGGGCGCTGCGCCCGCTGCGCTGGCGGCGGCGCGTCCCGCCGCCCGGGGGCCGGCCGCGCGTGCGCGTCCTGCTGCAGAACGCGCACGGGACGGGCGGCACGATCCGCACGGTGCTCAACCTGTGCGGCCACCTGGCCCGCGACCACGACGTCGAGATCGTCAGCGTGCTGCGGCGGAGCCGCAGGCCGTTCTTCCCGCTGCCCTCCGGGGTCGCGGTGTCCTACGCGGACGACGGCCTCGCCCGCGGGAACCGCGCGGCCCGCGTCCTGGCCCGGCTGCCCAGCGTCCTCGTGCCGGCCGACGAGGCGTCGTTCCGGCAGGTGAGCCTCTGGACGGACGTGCGCCTCCTGCGCGCCCTCTACGGCGCGCCGGCGGACGTGCTCATCGGGACCCGGCCCTCCCTCGTCCTGCTGGCCGCCGAGCTCGGCCCCCGCGGCGTCGCGACGATCGGGCAGGACCACATGAGCCTCGGCTCCTACCGGCCCGCGCTCCGCCGGCAGGTCGTGCGCGCGTACCGGCGGCTCACCGTGCTCGCCACGCTCACCGAGGCGGCCCGCGCCGACTACGCGCGGGCGCTCGCCGGCTCCGGCGTCCGCGTCGTCCGGCTCCCGAACGCGGCGCCGCCGCTGCCCGGTCCGCCGTCCGGCCGCGAGCACGACGTCGTGCTGGCGGCCGGACGGCTCGTCCACGCGAAGGGCTTCGACCTGCTCCTGCGCGCCTTCGCGCCGATCGCCGCCGAGCATCCCGGCTGGACCCTGCGCGTCTTCGGCTCCGGGGTGCGGCGGGACCGGCTCCGCGCGCTGATCGGCGAGCTCGGCCTCACCGGCCGGGTCGAACTGCGCGGCAGGACCCCCGACCTGCCGGCCGAGATGCGGCGCGCCTCGGTCTTCGCGCTGTCCTCGCGCCGGGAGGGCATGCCGATGGTCGTGATCGAGGCGATGGGCATGGGCCTGCCGGTCGTGGCGTTCGACTGCCCGCACGGCCCCGCCGAGCTGATCACCCCGGGCGAGGACGGGCTGCTCGTCCCCGCCGGGGACGTCGACGCCCTCGCCGCGGCGCTCCGCAAGCTGATCACCGACCCGGGCCTGCGCGACCGCCTCGGCGAGCGGGCGCTGCGGGCCGCGCGCCGGCACGACATCGGCCGCATCGGCCCCCGCTGGTCCCGCCTCATCGCCTCGGCGGTGCGGGAACGCCGGGCCGGAGGGGCCGCCGGCCCGGGTCTGTAGCCGACCCAGATTCAGTGTTCGGCGGAACACGGGAATACTGGCGGTGTGAGTGAGGACTCCCGCTCCGGGGCGGAGCGCGCACGGCTCGTCCTGCCGGAGCTGAAGCTGGACGATCTGCTGGCCGAGCTGCACACCCGGCTGGAGGCGGCCCGGTCGACGCGCGACCGGGTGCACGCGCTGCTGGAGGCCGTGGTCTCGATCGGCAGCGAGCTGGATCTGGCGACGGTGCTGCGGCGGATCGTGGACGCCGCGACCACCCTGGTCGACGCCCGCTACGGCGCCCTCGGCGTCATCGGCGAGGAGGGCGAGCGGCTCGTCCGGTTCGTCACGACCGGGGTGAGCGACGAGGAGATCGAGGCGATCGGGCACTGGCCGCACGGCGACGGCATCCTCGGCCTGCTGATCCGGGAGCCGCGCGTGCTGCGGCTGCCGGACCTGACCGAGCATCCCGCCTCCTCCGGCTTCCCGCCGAACCATCCGCCGATGCGGACGTTCCTCGGCGTGCCGATCCGGGTGCGCGACGAGGTGTTCGGCAACCTGTACCTCACCGAGAAGGCCGGCGGCGGCCCCTTCGAGGAGGAGGACGAGGTCGTGGTGACCGCGCTGGCCACGGCCGCGGGCGTCGCCATCGAGAACGCCCGCCTGTACGAGGAGGCGCGGCGCCGCGAGCGGTGGCTGGAGGCGTCCGCCGAGATCTCCACCACGCTGCTGTCGGGCACCGACCCGCACGACGTCATCGACCTGGTCGCCCGCCGCGCCCGCGAGATCGCCGACGCGCGGGTGAGCAGCGTGACGCTGGTCGACGAGGCGGCCGGGGAGGCCGTGCTGGAGGCGGCCGACGGCGAGGGGGCCCACCACCTGCGCGGCAAGCGGCTCCCGCTGGAGCGGTCGGTGTCGGGCCGGGTGTTCGCCGACGGGGCGCCGCTGCGGCTGGCCGACGGCGCCGCGGCGGTGCGGGAGGCCGGCGCGCCGACCGGACTGCCGGTCGGGCCGCTGCTGGTGGTGCCGCTCGGCACCGGCGCGTCCGCGCGCGGCGCGATCACCGTCATCAACCCGCCGGGCGGCGCGCTGTTCTCCGAGGGGACGCAGCGGCTGCTGGAGGCGTTCGCCGGGCAGGCGGCGGTCGCGCTGGAGCTGGCCGACCGGCGCCGCGACACCGAGCGGCTCGCGCTGCTGGAGGATCGCGACCGCATCGCCAAGGACCTGCACGACACCGTCATCCAGCGGCTGTTCGCGACAGCGATGACGCTGATGGCCGCCATCAAGATCACCCAGAAGGCGGAGGTCGCGACGCGGGTGCAGCGCGCGGTGGACGACCTGGACGACACGATCCGGCAGATCCGCTCCACCATCTTCGCGCTGCAGGCGCCGCCGGACGAGAAGTCGCTGCGCAGCCGGGTCCACAAGCTGATCGACGACGCCGCCGAGCGGCTCGGGTTCGCGCCGTCCGTGCGGCTCGCCGGGCTGCTGGACACCGCCGTCGACGAGGCGATCGGCGAGCAGCTGCTCGCGGTCCTCCAGGAGGCGCTGTCGAACGTCGCCCGGCACGCCCGCGCCTCCGAGGCGGCGGTGGTCATCGACGTCGGCGAGGACCTCACGCTGCGGGTCGAGGACGACGGCGTCGGCATCCCCGAGGGCGGCCGCCGCAGCGGCCTGCGCAACATGCGCGAGCGGGCCGAGGACCGCGGCGGCTCGTTCGGCACGCGTCCCCGGCCCGGCGGCGGCACGATCCTGGTGTGGCGCGTCCCGCTGAAGGACGCGTAGCGGTCGCGGCGGTCAGCCCCGTTCGAGCAGGCCGCGGATGTAGGCGGCCTGGCCCGCGTGCTGCAGGTCGTCGGAGAGCACGCTGATCAGCCGGACGCCGAGGGTGACCGGCGGGTCCCACGAGCGGTCGACGATGCGCTCCAGGTCGGGGTCGGTCACCGTGGACACGTACTTCACGGTCCGGTCGTGGACGGCGTCGTAGTAGCCCGTCAGCAGGCCGGACGACTCGACCCGGACCGAGGCGACCTCCTCGGAGGTGTGCCCGTACCCGGTGTCGGCCGGGTCGAGCGGCAGCCCGAACCGGTCGGCCCACCCGTCCTCGGTCCACGCCTGCGCGGTGCCGGCGACATCGGCGACGTGGTCGTCCTGGATGCGGGTGAGGTGCCAGATGAGCCACGCGATGGAGTTGGCGCCCTCGGCGGGCCGGTAGGCGAGTTGCCGTGCGGTGAGCCCGCCGGCCGCCGCGTGGACGACCCCCTGGACCCTGCCGAACCCGTCGGTGAGCAGTTGCGCACTGGTCATTGCAATGACGCTACCCGGATCGGGCCGCGTCTTTCAGCCCCGGCGCCGCATCGCCGGCGGCGGGCGTCCGGAACGGCAGGCGGACGGTCACGGTGAGGCCGCCGCCCGGCCGCGGGGACGCCGTCACCGTGCCGCCGTGCGCCGTCGCGGTCGCCCGCACGATCGACAGCCCGAGCCCGGCGCCGCGGTCGGACCGCACCCGGTCGTTGCCGAGCCGCCGGAACGGCTCGAAGATCGTCTCGACCTCGTAGCCGGGGACGACCGGTCCGGTGTTGGCGACGGCGATCTCGGCCCACCCGTCCCGGCCGCGCGTGGTGACCGACAGGCCGCCGCCGTCGTGGTTGTGCCGGATCGCGTTCTCCACGAGGTTCTGCACCAGCCGCTCCACCAGCACCGGATCGCCGGACGTTGGCGCCGGGCCGAGCCGCCGGTCGGTGGTCACGCCCCGCGCCCGCGCCTCGGGCCCGGCCTGCTCCAGGACGTGCCCGGCGACGTCCGCGAGGTCGAGCGGCGCCGCGTCCGCCACCGCGTTCTCGGTGCCGGCGAGGGTGAGCAGCCCGTCGATCAGCCGCTCGTGCCGGCCGTTCACCACCAGCAGCGACTCGCCGAGCCGCTTGACGTCGTCGGTGGCGTCCGGGCGGCGCACCGCCACGTCGATGAGCGTCCGGTTGATGGCGAGCGGGGTGCGCAGCTCGTGCGAGGCGTTCGCGACGAACCGCCGCTGCCCGTCGAACGCCCGGGCGAGCCGGCCGAGCATGGTGTCGAAGGTGTCGGCCAGCTCCTTGACGTCGTCGCGCGGCCCCTCGTAGGCGATCCGCTCGGTGAGGTCGTGGCTGCGCGCCACCCGCCGCGCCGTGTCGGTGATCGCGTGGACCGGGCGCAGCGCCCGGTCGGCGAGCAGCCAGCCGAACCCGAGCCCGGCCGCGCCGACCAGCCCGAGCGCGATGCCGCCCTGCGTCAGCAGCGCGTTCAGCGTCTCCCGCTGGTAGTCCTCGCGCCCGGCGACCAGCACCCGCTGGACGTCGGCCCGCGACGGCTCGCCGGGGACCGCGACGACCCGCGACGAGCCCGCGGGGGCCTCGGTCCCGGCGGTGAACAGCCGGTCGGGGGGCTCGGCCTGCCGCTGGAGGTTGTTCTGCACCAGCAGGTACGTCAGGCCCAGCAGGACGATCCCCGTGCCCACGAACAGGCCGGTGTACAGCAGGGTCAGCCGCATCCGGATCGTCGGCCGCAGCCGCTCGGCGAGCCTCGTCATGGGATCCGGTACCCCGCTCCCGGGACGGTCTCGATGACCGGGGGATCGCCGAGCTTGCGGCGCAGCTTCATCAGCGTCACCCGGACGGTGTTGGTGAACGGGTCGGTGTGCTCGTCCCACACCTTCTCCAGCAGCCGCTCGGCGGACACGACCGCCCCGTCCGCGCGCAGCAGCTCGGCGAGCAGCCCGAACTCCTTGCGCGCCAGGTGGACGTACCGGCCGTCCCGGTACACCTCCCGGCGGGACGGGTCGAGCCGGATCCCGGCGCGCTCCAGCGCCGGCGGCGCCGCCGGGCGGGAGCGCCGCCCGAGCGCCTGGACCCGCGCCACCAGCTCCTCGAACGCGAACGGCTTGGTGAGGTAGTCGTCGGCGCCGAGCCGTAGCCCGTCGACCCGCGCCGGGACGGTGACGGCGGCGGTGAGCATCAGCACCCGGACGAGCGCCCCGGACTCCACGACCGCGCGGCACACGTCGTCGCCGTGCACCACCGGGAGGTCGCGGTCCAGGACCAGCACGTCGTAGTCGTTCACGCCGAGGCGCTCGAGCGCGGCGTCCCCGTCGTAGACCACGTCCACGGCGAGGGCCTCGCCCCGCAGCCCCTCGGCGATCGAATCGGCGAGCATCCGCTCGTCCTCGGCGATCAGTACCCGCACGTCCGCCGTCCCCTGTCCAGCTCCGTCTGCCTGCCGGCCCAGCTTGGGGGACGGGGCGTAACGCGGGCATAACGCGATCCGGTTACGCCGGGGTTACCGGTGCGGCGCTGGACTTGCGGTCGCCGCCGGCGGACCGGCCGGCGGAACCGACCAGGGAGACCGACCCATGCGACGACAGACGCTCGCGGCGCTGGCCCTCGTCCCCGCCCTCGCCTTCGGGCTGCAGGCGTGCGGCGGCGACGGCGGCGCCGGGGCGGGCGGCACCGCCAAGGCCGCCGGTGACGACGAGAAGCTGCGCGAGTTCGCCCGGTGCATGCGCCGGAACGGGGTGGACATGCCCGACCCGAAGGGCGGGCGGGTGGAGATCCGCGCGTCGGCCCGGCCCGGCGCCTCCGGCGGCCCGAAGGAGAGCAGGGAGGTCGAGGCGGCGCAGAAGAAGTGCGCGCACCTGATGCCGAACGGCGGCAAGCCGAGGAAGCCCAAGCCGGAGGAGGTCGCCAAGCTGCGCGCGTTCTCCAAGTGCATGCGCGACCACGGCATCGGCGAGTTCCCCGACCCCAAGCCCGACGGCGGGCTGGTGCTCAAGGCCGGTCCCGGGACCGGCATCGACCCGGACAGTGCGGCCTACAAGGCCGCGCAGAAGGCGTGCGGCCGGTTCCAGCCGGGCGGGATGGGCCTGACCAGCAGGAAGGACGAGGACTAGTGGCCAGGGCGCGCACCGTCGTCCTCGGCGCCGCCGGGGCGGTCGTGGTCGGCGGCGCCGGCCTCGCGACCGCCGGCCTCGGCGGGGGCGGCGAGCCGGCCGCCGCGCGCAGCGCGCTGCCGCCGGCGACCGCGACGGTCGAGCGGACGACCCTCGTCGAGACCAAGGACGTGGACGGGACGCTCGGCTACGGCAGCACGCGCACCGTCACCGGTGCCGGGCGCGGCACCCTCACCTGGCTGCCCGCACCCGGGAGCGTGATCTCCCGCGGCCGCCCGGTGTACCGGGTCGACGACGAGCCCGTGCCGCTGCTGTACGGGAGGCTGCCGCTGTACCGGACCCTCTCCCCGGGGAAGGAGGGCGCCGACGTCGAGCAGCTCGAACGGAACCTGCGCGCCCTGGGCTACGCCGGGTTCACCGTGGACGACGCCTACAGCGCGGCCACCGCAGCGGCGGTGAAGCGCTGGCAGAGCGACCTCGGCGTCGCGCAGACCGGCCGGATCGCGCCGGGCGCGGCCGTCGTCGCGCCCGGCCGGATCAGGGTGGCCGAGCGCAAGGCCGGTGTCGGCGACCGGGTCGGCGGACCCGTCCTCACCTGCACCGGCACGAGCCGCGTGGTGAGCGTCGACCTCGACGTGCAGTACCGGCGGCTGGTCAGGAAGGGCGCCGGGGTGAAGGTCGAGCTGCCGTCCGGCGACACGGTGAAGGGCGAGGTCGCCTCGGTCGGGAAGGTCGCCGAGGAGGGCAAGGAGGGCGAGCCGGCGACCGTCGAGGTGGAGATCTCCGTCGGGTCGCAGAAGTCGCTCGGCTCCTACGACAAGGCGCCCGTCACGGTGAGCCTCACCGCGAACCGGCACCGCGGCGTCCTCTCCGTGCCGATCGGCGCGCTGCTCGCCCGGAGCGACGGCGGCTACGCCGTCCAGGTGGTCGAGAACGGGCGGGTCCGCACGGTGCCCGTGGAGACCGGCGTCTTCACCGGCGGCCGCGTCGAGATCTCCGGATCCGGCGTGAAGGAGGGCATGAGGGTGGGGGTGCCCTCATGAGCCCGGTGGTGGAGCTCCGCGAGGTCACCAAGACCTACCCCGGCGGGGTGACCGCGCTGGACGGCGTGTCGCTGGCGGTGGAGGAGGGGGAGCTCGTCGCGATCGTCGGGCCGTCCGGGTCCGGGAAGTCGACGATGCTGCATCTGCTCGGCACGCTGGACCGGCCGAGCGCCGGCACCGTCCTCGTCGAGGGCACGGACGTGTCGGGGCTGCCGGACCGGCGCCTGTCGGCGCTGCGCGCCCGCCGGATCGGGTTCGTCTTCCAGCAGTTCCACCTCGCCTCCGGCGTCAGCGCGCTCGACAACGTCGCGGACGGGCTGCTCTACGCGGGCGTGCCGCTCGCGCAGCGGCGCCGCCGCGCCCGCCGCGCGCTGGAACGGGTCGGGCTCGGGCACCGCCTCGGCCACCGGCCGCACCAGCTGTCCGGCGGCGAGCGGCAGCGGGTGGCGATCGCCCGCGCGGCCGTCGGCGAGCCCGCGCTGCTGCTGGCGGACGAGCCGACCGGCGCGCTGGACTCGGCGTCGGGCGCGGGGGTCCTGGACCTGCTGCGCGAGCTGTCCGGCGGCGGCACGACCGTGGTGCTGATCACGCATGACCGGGACATCGCCACGCTGCTGCCCCGCCAGGTGCTGATGCGCGACGGCCGCGTCGTCCGCGACGGCGCACGAGCGGAGGCCGCGCCGTGAACCCCGAGACCCCGCCCCGGCTCGGCCCCGGGGACGTGCTCCGCGTCGGCGCCGCCGGCCTTCGGTCCCGCCCCATGCGGGTGTTCCTGTCCGCGCTCGGCATCGCGATCGGGATCGCCGCGATGATCGGCGTGGTCGGCATCTCCACGTCCAGCCGCGCCCAGCTCCAGGCCACCCTCGACCGGCTCGGCACCAACCTCCTCACGGTCGGGCCCGGCCGGGACTTCTTCGGCGCGGACGCGAAACTGCCCGAGGCGTCGGTGGGCATGGTGGCACGGATGCCGGACGTCGAGTCGGCGTCGGCGACCGGGAAGCTGGACGACGTCAGCGTCTACCGCAACGACCACATCCCGAAGGGGGAGACCGGCGGCATCGCCGTGCTCGCGGCCCGCCTCGACCTGCCGCGGACGGTGGGCCTCAAGACGGCCGCCGGCACGTGGCTCAACGCGGGCACGGCGAAGTACCCGGCCGTGGTGCTCGGCGCGGAGACGGCCGACCGCCTCGGCGTGGCGGCGCCGAACGTCCAGGTGTGGCTCGGGTCGCAGTGGTTCACCGTCGTCGGCATCCTCGAACCGAACGAGCTGGTGCCGGAGGCGGACTCCGCCGCCTTCGTCGGCTGGGACGCCGCCGTCGCCCGCCTCGGCTTCGACGGCCACCCCACGACCATCTACACCCGCGCCCGCGAGGACGCGGTGGAGAAGGTGCGGAACCTGCTCGCCGCGACCGCCGACCCGCAGGCCCCGACCGAGGTCGAGGTGAGCCGCCCGTCCGACGCGCTCGCCGCCCGGAACGCCACCGACCGGGCGTTCACCGGCCTGCTCCTCGGCCTCGGCGGCGTCGCGCTGCTGGTCGGCGGCGTCGGGGTCGCCAACACGATGGTGATCTCCGTGCTGGAGCGCCGCGCGGAGATCGGCCTGCGCCGCTCCCTCGGCGCGACCCGCGGGCAGATCCGCCTGCAGTTCCTCACCGAGTCGCAGCTGCTGGCCGGGCTCGGCGGCGTCGGCGGCGTGGCGCTCGGCATCGTCGTCACCGCGGTCTTCGCGGTGACGCAGGGCTGGCCGACCGTCGTCCCGGTCTGGGCGATGGCGGGCGGCGTCCTCGCCACCCTGGTCATCGGCGCCGTCGCGGGCCTGTACCCGGCCGTCCGCGCGGCGCGCCTCGCCCCGACCGAGGCCCTGGCCGCGCCGTAGTCACAGGAAGTCGCTGATCTGCGCGAGCCAGCGCGTGTAGTAGACGCCGGCCAGGCCGTCGGGGAGGAGGCGGGTGACGAACGAGGGCAGCCGGTTGATGTCCTCCCGGCCGGCGTGCCGGGCGACGATGCCCGCCCCGCGCGAGCGTTTCCGCTCGTACTCGCGCAGGGCGGCGGGCACGTCGCCCGGCACCTCCCTCAGCACGGCCGCGAGCATCCACGCGTCCTCCAGGGCCTGGTTGGCGCCCTGCGCCCGGGTCGGTGGCATCGAGTGCGCCGAGTCGCCGGCGAGGGTGACGCGCCTGCTTCCCCACGTCTTCGGGACGCGGTGGCGGTAGTGCGGGAAGAGCTCCACGTCGCTCTCCCGCAGGGCCGCCAGGACCTCCGGCACGGGTGCGCACCAGTGCCCGAACCGCCGCCGGATCTCACCGAGCGGCTCGGTGAGCGGCGGATCGTCCGGCGACCAGGGCATGTCGAACCACCACTGCAGCAGCCCCTCCCCGGCGGGCATCAGCCCGCAGCTCCCGGCCCTGCCGGTGATCATCAGCCCGGTGCGCGAAGAGACCACGTCGATCGGGATGGGGCCGAGCCCCTGCCACGTGCCCCAGCCGCTCGGCTCGGCCGGATCCCCGCCCCACAGGTGGTCGCGGACGACCGACCGCCGCCCGTCGGCCCCGACCAGCAGGTCCGCCTCGGCGGTCGACCCGTCCGCGAACTTGGCCCGCACCGTCTCACCGCCCTGGAAGACGCCGGTGCACGCGCGGCCGAACTCGATGACGCCGTCCGGCAGGGCGTCCGCGAGCCGTTCCAGCAGGCGCCTGCGCGGCAGGCAGACGTGCGGATGCCCGTGGACCCGCGCGGCCCGCCCGACGTCGATGGCGACCAGCCGCCGCCCGCCCTCGTCCCGCTGCTCCAGGACGTCGATCGGGGCGCCGGCGCCCTCCAGCGACACCCCGAGATCGCGCAGGATCCCGGTCTCGTTGCTCCACAGCGTCACGGCCGCGCCGCCGGTGCGCAGCCCGTCCGCCGCCTCGGCGACGACCACCTCGTGCCCGTCCGCGCGCAGGGCCACGGCCGCGGCCAGACCCCCGATCCCCGCACCGATGACCAGTGCCCGCACAGCGCCTCCTCAGCTCGTTATCACTACGATGTTAGTACTAACCTCCTAGTGGTAACGTGGCGGGGTGCCCCCACCGCAGAACCTGGAGCGCCGCCGCGCCCTCGCCGACGCCGCGATCGAGGTGCTGGGCCGCTCGGGGATCCACGGCCTGAGCCACCGCTCGGTGGACGAACGAGCGGGCCTCCCACCGGGGACCGCGTCCAATTACTTCCGCAGCCGGGACGCTCTACTCCAGGCCGCCGCCGACCGCGTGATCGAACTGCACAAGCAGGACATGGCGGCCGCGGCGAACGGAACCTCGCCCCCGATCGACCGCGACATGCTCGTCGAACTGATCGCCCTGTCCCTCCACCACGCGGCCACGGAGCAACGCGTCCGCTACCTGGCGATCTACGAACTGACCCTGGAGGCGACCCGCCGCCCCCACCTGCACGAGGCCCTGGCGCAGCTAGCGGAACCCACCCTCGACTTCACCGTCCAGATGCACCGCGACCTGGGCCTCGAAACTTCCCGGGAAAGGGTCCGGACGCTGATCACCCTCTACGGCGCGGCCCTTTTCGCCCTGGTGACACGCCCACCCGAAACACTCACCCTAGAAGAAGCCAGAACCCTGACCAGGGCCATGGTGGACGGCACCCTGACCTGACCATCAGAGCCCCAAAAGCCGAAACGAACCACAAAAGCGGCGTGAGAATCGCCCACCTCGCACCACAACACAAAAGACGCCCAAACAACCGCGGACGCCTCTCTCAGACGAGGACCAACAAACCCCTCGAACCAGCCCGAGCAGCAACATCGACCGAAGCGCCCACACCGGACAGGCATGCGGAAGCCGCTCCAGCGCCCACACGACCACAGACGCCTTTGGATGAGCGCAATTTCAGACCCTCATGGCTGGCCCCGAGCCATGGCACAGAAGCCGAAGCGACGCCCACGGGCATGCCCGCGACGCCCACGGAGTTCCAGGGAGGCGCCCCCTGAGCAAACCCGGCCACGGGCAGGCACACGCAGGGCGCTGCACACGCAGGGCGCTCCAGGCGCCCACACAACTGCGGACGCCTTTGGATGAGCGCAGTTCACACTCTCTCGGACCAGCCCCGAGCCGTGGCGCAGACCGAAGCGACCGCCACGGGCAGGCACGCGGAGGGCGCTCTAGCGCCCGGAGCGGGCATGCCCGGCGACGCAGGCGACCGCAGCGACCCCGCACACGCCCGTCACAGGCACGACAGACCGCAACAAAGGAGCGAGGATCGCCTGCGTCGCTAACGGGGGTCCCAGGGGGTCGCCCCCCTGGGCCAACAGCGCCTTACCTCACTCCGTACAGGTGTTCCAGCGCCAGCT
>NZ_JBIQHY010000216.1:0-3997 GCF_044508335.1 Actinomadura sp. | reverse complement strand
AACCCGCTGCTGTGCGAGGAGGACGGGCCCGTCTACCAGCTGCGCCGCTGGTACGAGCAGTTCTACGTCGACGTCGCCGACGTCCGGCCGGAGATGACCGACCGGTTCGAGTTCGAGATCGACACGACCCGTCCGGTGGAGTCGTGGAGGAAGGAGGTCGAGGAGAACCTCGCCCGCCGGGAGGCGCAGGGGGCCTCGGCGTGACGACCCGCCAGGACGACCGGCTGCTGGACGGCCCGCTGGTCCCGGTGGCCTGCCGCCGCTGCGCCGCCGAGGTGCTGGTGCGCAAGTCGACCTGGGAGCAGACGAGCATCCAGTGGAACGCCGCCGCGCGGGCCGCGTGCGTGGGCCTCCAGGACCCGCACGACACCTGCCCGGCGCTGCGCTCGGCGATCCAGGAGGCGGCGCTGACCGGCGCCATCAAGATCGTCGATGGTGAGCCGGCCGGGGTCCGCCCGGCCGTGGACGGAGAAGAACGATCGACGAAGAATGACCGACGAGTAATGGCCGACGAGTAATGATCGACGAGTACGGCCCGTGGGCCGTCATCGCCGGCGGCTCGGAGGGGGTCGGCGCGGCGTTCGCGCACCGCCTCGCCGACGCGGGCGTCAACCTGGTGCTGATCGCCCGCAAGCCGGGCCCGCTGGCGGAGACCGCCGAGGCCGTCCGGGCGAAGGGGGTGCGGGTCCGGACGCTGGAGCTGGACCTGGTCTCCCCCGACCCGCTGAAGAAGGTCCGCGAGGTCACCGACGGCCTGGACGTCGGGCTGCTGATCTTCAACGCGGGCGCCAACGCCTACGGCCACGAGTTCGTCACCGGCGACCTGGACCGCTTCCAGGGCGTCATCGACCTCAACATCACCGCGCAGCTCGCCTTCACGCACCACTTCGGCGCGCTGATGAAGGCGCGCGGCAGGGGCGGCCTGCTGCTGGTCGGCTCGCTCGCCGGGTACATGGGCCAGGCGCAGATCAGCGTCTACTCGGCCGCGAAGGCGTTCGGCCGCGTCTTCGCCGAGGGGCTGTGGCTGGAGATGCGCGAGCACGGGGTGGACGTCCTGGAACTCGTCCTCGGCGTGACGCGGACACCGGCGATGGAACGCGCCGGGCTCAACATGGACATGCCGGGGCTGAACGTCGCCGAACCCGACGACATCGCTCGCGAGGGGCTTTCGCACCTGAAGGACGGGCCTGTCTGGGTCGCGGGCGGGAACTACGAGGCGGCGCAGAAGCGCGCGGGCTTCCCGCGCGACCGGAAGGTGCTGGGCGCGCACGAGGCCATGAAGCGGATGCTGCCCGACCCGTCCTAGCGTGCGCGGACGCGGGCTACTTCGCTCAGGAAGAGCAACCCGCCGCGGTCTGGTCTGAGATCCACGCCTTCGCCGTCCAGGACTGACTGGCGTGCCCGCGGGTCCGCGACTTGACCTCAAGTTTGATTGAGGTTCTAGGGTTCCTCCTGATCGACGATTGGGGGCGACCATGCGGGTTGCGGGGTTCACCGAGCCGGGCGGGCCGGATGTGCTGAGGATTCTGGATCTTCCGGTGCCGGAGGCCGGGCCGGGCGAAGTGCGGGTTCGGGTGATGGCTGCCGGGGTGCAGCCGTTCGACCTGGCCGTCCGGGAGGGGTGGATGCCGCCGGGGACGCCGGAGGGCTTTCCGCGCGTGCCCGGCAACGAGTTCGCGGGCGTGGCCGACGCGGTCGGCGAGGGCGTCACGACCGTCCGTCCGGGGGACGAGGTGCTGGGCAACTGCCGGCTCAACGCCTACGCCGAGTACGTCACCGTCCCGGCCGAGGCGCTGACGGCGAAGCCCGCGAGCATGCCGTGGGAGGTGGGGGGCGGCTTCCCCGCCGCCGTCATGACCCCGCACATCGCGCTCGAGGAGATGGCGGTGGGGCCGGGCGACACCCTTCTCGTCCACGCGGCGGCGGGCGGGGTCGGCACGGTCGCCGTGCAACTGGCCCGTGTCGCGGGTGCGAGGGTCATCGGCACCGCCCGCGAGGCCAACCACGAGTACCTCCGCGCGCTCGGCGCGATCCCGGTCGCCTACGGGGACGGCCTGGAGGAGCGTGTGCGCGCGGTCGCGCCGGACGGTGTGGACGCCGCCCTGGACGGCGCCGGCGGTCACGCCCTGGACGTGTCCCTCGACCTGGTCAAGGACCGCTCCCGCATCATCACGCTGGTCGACCACGACCGTGCCGCCGGACTCGGCGTCCGGACGACGCCGCCCGAGAAGCGGTCGGCGTCGCGCGTGGCCGAGGCGGCACGCCTCTACGACGAGGGCCGCCTGCACATCCATGTGCGAGGGGTGTTTCCCTTGGAGCGCGCGGCCGACGCCCACCGGAAGGTCGCCACCGGCCACGGGCGCGGCAAGGTCGTGCTGACGACCTGACGCGTCGGCGGTCACGACGGGTCAGTGGTCACGGCGGGTCGGCGGTCACAGCGCGTCGGCGGTCACCACGGGTCGGCGGTCACGGGTCGGCGGTCACGGGTCGGCGGTCACAGGGCGTCGGGACGGCGGCCCGGGACGACGAGGCCGTGCTCGTAGGCCAGCACGACGGCCTGGACCCGGTCGCGGAGATGGAGTTTGGCGAACACGCTGCCGACATGGCTTTTGACCGTGGCCTCGGTGACGACGAGGCGCGCCGCGATCTCCTGGTTCGACAGGCCCTGGGCCACGAGGAGGAGCATCTCGCGCTCGCGCGGGGTCAGCGCGGCCAGCAGGTCCGGGGCCGGTGGGACCGGGTCGGTGCGGCCGGCGTAGTCCTCGATCAGCCGGCGGGTGATCGACGGGGACAGCAGCGCCTCGCCCCCGTGGACGACGCGGATCGCCTCCAGGAGCCGCTCGCGCGGGGCGTCCTTCAGCAGGAATCCCGACGCCCCGGCGCGCAGCGCGCCGAAGACGTACTCGTCGAGGTCGTAGGTGGTGAGGATCAGCACCCGGGGCGGACGGCCGGCTCCCCCGCGCCCACCCGCCGGCCCATGGCCCCCAGGTCGCCCGTTATCGGTAGCCGCGTTTGAGCAGGTATCTGGCACCCGCGTCGAAGCCTTCCTGGTCGAGCAGTTCGAAGCCGAAGGCGTCGGCGAGGCGGTCGGTGATGTTGAAGGCGGCGCAAACCGCCAGCGCGTCCCGCACCTGCCGGGGCGTGGCGCCGGCGGCCAGCACGTTGCGCATGTCGTCGGCGCCGACCTTGCCGTCGCGGGTCAGCTTGCCGAGCATCCGCAGCGTCTCGCGCAGCGCCTCCCCGACGGGCGCCGTCTCCAGGTCGTCCAGCACCGACGCGACCAACTGCCCGTCCTGGTAGGCACGGCTCGCCGTGGCGCTATGCGCACCGATGCAGAAGGCGGAGCCGTTCACCTTGGACACGTACGCCGCCATCAGCTCCCGGTCGCCCACGGACCAGTCGGACGGCCCGCGCATCGCCTCATGGGTGAACTCCTTGGCCCGGGCACCGTAGAAGTCGGGCCGGTAGAAGACCAGCTTGGCGGCGTCCGGCAGCGGACGTCCGGAGAACAGCCGGATGACCCCGAACAGCACCTTGGTCTTCCGGGCGTAGCCGCTGTTGAGGACGTCAAGACGCATGATCCGGCCCCTCCCCCATGGTCGCCTCGGCCAGAGCAGCCAGCCCAGCCTCGTAGAGCCGGTCGGACTGCCCCACCGCAGCGCACACCACGAGCTCGAAGACCTCGTCCTCGCTGTATCCCGCCGCTTTCGCCGCCGCCAGATCAGCGTCGCCGACCTGCGCGGGCCTGTTGACGACCTTGTCGACCAGGGCGTCCAACGGCGGGGAGAGGCCCTCGTTGCCGAAGGCACGCGCCCGCTGCTCCGGAGATGCCTTGCCTTCCGCGCTCAGCACGTGCTCGACCAGCGCCCGGTGCGCTGCTCGCTTCCTGTCGTCGTCCGGCATGGCAACCTCACTCCTCTGCGGCCGACACTCCCCTCACCCACTAGACGATCGCCACACCCCCGAACGCGACATCATCACAAGAATTCAGCCACCC
>NZ_JBIQHY010000096.1:3222-27774 GCF_044508335.1 Actinomadura sp. | reverse complement strand
CCGGCACCCGCATCACCTGGGCCGTGCGCGACGCCTCGGTCGCCCGCCTCTACGGGGGCGGCGACGCGGACGGCCTGCCCGCGCGCGGCGCGCTCGGCTCCCGGCTGAAGGACGCCGTCGAGGCGGGCGCCATCGACCTCGTGCGCAGCTTCAGCATCGCTCGTTTCACGGTGACCGGCACCGGCGTCCAGGTGCACGGCACGACCCCGGACGGGGACCGGACGCTCGCGGTCGACACGGTCGTGGCCGCCACCGGGTTCCGGCCCGACCTGGCGATGCTCCGCGAAGTCCGGCTCGACCTCGACCCGGCCACCGAGGCGCCGGCGAAGCTGGCGCCGCTCATCGATCCCAACTTCCACTCGTGCGGAACCGTCCCGCCGCACGGCGAACGCGACCTCGCCCACCCCGAGACCGGGTTCTACCTCGCCGGGGCCAAGAGCTACGGCCGCGCCCCCACCTTCCTGATGGCGACCGGCTACGAACAGGTCCGCTCCATCGTCGCCGCGCTCGCCGGGGACCGCGAGGCCGCCGACACCGTCCAGCTCGACCTGCCCGAGACGGGTGTCTGCTCCACCGACCTGGCCGAGGAGGGGGACGGCGGCGGCTGCTGCGGCGGCGGGACGGCGCCGGAGCCGGAACTCGTGCAGATCGGGTCGGGTGCGCCGTCGGGCGGAGTCGGCTTCGCCACCGGGCGCCCGAACGGGTACTCCGGCGACGCCGAGCGGGCCGGGCACGCGCAGCAGGCCGGGCGCGCCGGGCGCGCACAGCAGGCCGGGCGCGCCGACGCCTGACGCGATGAGCCGCGACATGCCCGCACCGGTCCCCGCGGCGCGCTCCGCCGCCCGGACCGGTGCGGCCGGCATGTCGCCCGTCCCGCTGATCGCGCTGTGCGTCACCGAGATCACCAGCTGGGGCGTGCTGTACTACGCCTTCCCGGTGCTGGCGCCCGCCATCGCCGCCGACACCGGCTGGTCGATCGCCACCGCCACCGCCGCGTTCTCGATCGCCCTGGTCGTGGCCGCGATCGGCGGCATCCCCGCGGGACGGCTGCTGGACCGGCACGGCCCCCGCGCCCTCATGACCACCGGCTCGGCGGCCGCCGCCCTCGCCGTCGTCCTGATCGCGGCGGCCCCGAACCTCCTCTGCTTCACCGCCGCCTGGCTGCTGGCGGGGTCCGCGATGACCGCCGTCCTCTACCAGCCGGCCTTCGCCGCCCTGACCCGCTACTACGCGCCCCGCCACGTCCCGGCGCTGACCACGCTCACCCTCGTCGCCGGACTCGCCAGCACCGTCTTCGCGCCCCTCACCGACGCGCTGGCGCACCACCTGTCCTGGCGCGGCGTCTATCTCGTGCTGGCGGCCGTCCTCGCCGCCGTCACCATCCCGCTGCACGCGATCGCGCTGCGCCACCCGTGGCCGCCGGCCCCGAAGCGGCCGTCCGGCGGCGGCCATCCGCACCGGGTGGGCCAGGTCGTCCGCAGCCGCCCGTTCCTGCTGCTCGCGCTGGCGTTCACGCTGTCGGCCTTCGCGATGTTCGCGGTCATGACCAACCTCATCCCGCTGCTCACCTCGCGCGGCGCCGACTCGACGACCGCAGCGTGGGCGCTCGGCCTCGGCGGCGTCGGCCAGGTCGCCGGACGCCTCGGCTACGGCTCCCTCGCCCGCCGCACCAGCGTCCGCGCCCGGACGGTCTGGATCCTCTCCGCCGGCGCGGTCACCACGGCGGGCCTGGCCGTCCTGCCCGGCCCCGTCGCGCTGCTCACCGGCATCGCCGTCCTCGCGGGCGCCCCGCGCGGCATCACCACCCTCCTGCAGGCCACCGCCGTCAGCGACCGCTGGGGCACCGCCGCCTACGGCTCCCTCTCCGGCATCCTCGCCGCCCCCGTCACCACCGCGACCGCACTGGCCCCCTGGGCGGGCGCCGCCCTCGCCACCGCGCTCGGCGGCTACCCGAACCTCTTCCTCCTCCTGACCGCCTGCGCGACCGTAGCCGCGGCCCTCGCCCCAGCGACCGTCCCCCACCCCTGAAGGCACCCGCCTCTACGCGGGACGCCCCCTGAACGCCGCAGGCCCCTTCACCGCGGACGGCCGGCACGGCGTTGTCCGGAAGCGAGCACAGGGCGAAGTGCGCAGGTGCGAACTGGGCGGCATGTCAGCGGGGCTGGAAGATGCGGTCGACGACGCGGCTGGCGGCTTTGCCGTCGTCCAGTTCGCAGAAGCGCCGGGTGAACTGCTGGTAGGCGGCTTCGTGGGCGTGGGCGACCTGGTCGATGCGGCGCAGTGCCTCGATCACCTCCTGGGAGGAGCCCAGCAGCGGGCCGGGCGCCTGGTGTTGGAAGTCGAAGTAGAAGCCGCGCAGTTGGTCGCGGTAGTGCTCCAGGTCGTAGGTGAAGAACAGCATGGGCCGGCCGGTGTTGGCGTAGTCGAACATCAGTGAGGAGTAGTCGGTGATCAGCACGTCGGCGACCAGGAACAGCTCGGCGATGTCGGGGTAGGCCGACACGTCCCGCACGAACCCGCCCCCCACCTGGGGGACGGTGTCGACCACGTTGGGGTGGCGCCGGATCAGCAGCACGTGGTCCTCGCCGAGTTCGGCCCCTGCCCGTTCCAGGTCCAGCCGCAGGTCCAGCCGGTATCGGCCCGGCCCGTAGTAGCTGTCGTCGCGCCAGGTCGGCGCGTACAGCACCGCGCGTTTGCCGGGTGGCAGGCCCAGCCGCGCGCGCACCCGCTGGGCCAGGACGTCGCGGTCGGGGCTGGCGAGTATGTCGTTGCGGGGGTAGCCGGTTTCGATGAGGTCGCCGTGGTAGCGGAATGCGCGCTGCAGGATCGGGGTGCTGAAGGCGTTGGGGGAGATCAGGTAGCTCCAGCTGGGTGTTTCTTTGGCGACTTTCTCCAGGTAGCGGGGGTTGGCGAACTGCACGTCCTGGATGTCGAAGCCGATGCGTTTGAGCGGGGTGCCGTGCCAGGTCTGCACCACTACCTGGCCGGGGCGGCGTGTGAACCATTCGGGCAGGTGGGCGTTGGTGATGATGTAGCGGCTGCGCGCCATCGCCTCATACCATTCGGCGCCCCACAACCGCACCGCACGGGCGGTGCCGGGCAGTTCCACCTGCGCGTCCCGCACCACCCACAGGTGCTCGACGTCGGCGTCTCGGCGGATGAGTTCCTCATGAATGGCGCGGGGGCTGTCGGAGTACTGCTTGCCCGAGTAGCTGTCGTACAGCACCGCCTCGCGCAGCGGGCGCAGCCGCCGCGGCGTGCGGTAGTGGCGGGCGCGGGTCCGGGCCTGGCGGTAGGCGCCGCGCTCGTCCGGCCGCAGATCGGAATGAGCCTCCACCACCGGCACGTCATACCCCTGCTCACGGAAGACGTAGCGGCGGCCGTCCACGGTCGTCTCGACGGGCAGGCGGGCCAGTGCCGCGTGGTCCAGGGGGACGGCCAGGCTCGGCCCGGCCGGCTTCGTCCGGCTCGCCGGCCGCCGCACGCGGACGTCCCATCTGCCGGACGCCAGCGGCAGGACGCCGCCGAGGGCGGCCAGGCGCGGCAGCGGAAGCTCGGCCCGGAACCGGCCGTCCGCGCGGGACACCGGGAACGCCCGCTCCTCGCTGCGCTCGCGGCTGCGCAGCACCAGCTCCGCCGGATCCGGCGCGCCCGCCGGCCACTCGCCGGTCAGCACGAGCGTCCCGTCCTGCCGCCATGCCGCGCCGGTGAGGACCGGACGAGGGGTGCGCGCCTTCAGACCCGCGTAGCCGTGGCGGGAGCGGTAGATGACGAACTCCTTGCCGCCGGCCGTGTAGAGGCCCTCCTCGACGTCGTCGTCGAGGACGAGCCGTACCAGTTCGTCGCCCGCGGAATCGTCGAACGCGGAGTCGTCCGCCGCCGCGGGGGTGTCGGCCGAGGTCGGGTCGTCGGCCGCGCCGGGGGCCTCGGCGGCGGCGAAATCGTCCGGCATCCCCGGCGTGCTCGCGGGGCGGTTCCCCGTCGCGGACGCGTCGCCCGCGGCCGCGTCGGCCAGGGACGCGGGCTCGTCGTCCTCTTCCTCGGTGCCGGCGTCCGCCGCCGGGACGCTGGCCGGCGCGGACTCGTCCGCCGACGACGCGGCCTCCACCGCCACGGGCTCGGACCCGCCGGCGGCAGGCGCCCCTTCGGCGAAGCCAGTCGGCGCGACGCCGCTTCCCTCGCCGGCATCGGCCGGCACGCTCAGGTCGAGCCGCCAGCCGGTCTCGTCATCGCGGGTGGCGCCGGGGAGACCGTCCTCGCCCAGGACGGGCATGTCGTCGATCAGCTCGCGCAGCGGGATCCGCACGCGGAAACCGCCGCCGGCGCCGTCCGGTGCGACCGGGTAGCGGTTCAGCAGCGTCCCGGCCCGGCGCCGCACCGCGACCGCGGCGCCGTCCGGCACACCGCCCAGGATCGTTCCGCGGATCTCCACGGCGCCATCGCCGACCCGGTGGCCGGTGACGCGCGCCCGCACCGTCTCCACCCGCAGCCGCAGCATGCCGCCCCGCGTGATCAGCGGGACCACCCGCACGTCATCGGTGACGTAGTGCCAGGCCGGGTGCGCGCCGCTGCCGGACGCCGGCGCCGCCAGCGCCCCGCGCCGCAGCACCCCCCGGCCGTACACACCGGCCGCGACCAGCCACGTCCCGTCCACATACCGGCCGCCGCGCCGCAGCCGCTTCGGATCGATCACCGCCGAGAACCCCGACCACACGTGGCTGCGGTCGGGGTCGCGGGAGACGTCGTCGGCGTCGGGGCAGCGCCGCGTCCACGCCGGGATCACCCTGGTGGCGCCGCTGCCGGTCTCCCGGACGCCGACGACCTTGACCGACGACCACGGGAACCGCGTGCCGATGTTGGCGATGAAGGCGTGCCCGGTGATGTGCAGCTTGCCGTCCCGCCAGGTCGCCTCGTGCAGCCGGGCGCGGACGGCCAGTTCCTCGCCCAGCCGGAACACGCTGCGCGGAATCCGCAGCCGGCGGTCGCCCCAGAACGGGTACTTGGCGTAATGGCGCCACAACCGGCGGGTCACCGGGATGCGCAGCCCCCGGCGTTCGTACTCCAGTACCTCCAGCAACTCCGGCATCAATCCGCGGCCGACCAGGTGCCATTTGAGGCGCATCATGGCCGGCAGATCGTTCATCGCCGTGCGGTCGGCCTGCTCCAGGAAACCGTGCGCCAGCTCGACGAACCTGGCCCGGAACTCCTCATCGGCCTCGCCCAGCACGTTCAAGAAGATGCGCAGATCACTGCGCAGCGCCACCTCGTCATATTCACGCTTGCACGCGCGCACCCCCGGCTCGGGCCGCGACCCCAGAAAACGGCTCACCGACTCCACCGCCGCGAACCGGTCGGTCACCGCACCGATCTCAGTACGCCGCTGCGTGATCGACAACGACCCCCCGCTCCGCTGCCGCCAGTAGTACACCGGCTCAGCCACCACATCCACCGCCGACGCCAGAAAATGCGCCGGCAGCGTCACCGGGATGTCCTCATACAGCACACCCTCGGGAAAGCGGAACCCGTGCTCATCCCAGAACCGGCGCCGGAACACCTTGTTGGGCACCAGCCGGTCATACATCAGCAGACGATCCCGCGTGACATGAGTGCGCAACCGCGTCGCCCCCATCGGACGCCGGTGCATCGGCGACTGCACCAGCCCCTCCTCGGTCAACAGCAGCACATTGCCCGAAGCGATGTCCGAACCCGTCCGCTCCAGCGTCCCCACCAGCAACTCCAGCGCATGCTCGGGCAGCACGTCATCACTGTCGACAAACGCCAGGAACCGGCCGCGCACCAGCGCCGCCCCCACATTGCGCGCCCGGCCCAGCCCCCCGTTGGGCTGGCTGACCACACGAAACCGCGGATCGGCCGCAGCGAACTCTTCGGCGATCCGCCCGCTGGCGTCGGTCGACCCGTCATCGACCAGCACCACATCCAATTCCCCGATCGACTGCCGGGCGATCGAGACCAAACATTCCTCAAGATACGGCTCGACGTTGTAAATGGGCACCACAACGCCAACACGCGGCTCTGGCTCGGATGTCATCAACTATGCCTCCCGTACCCGACACGGGTTTCCGCCCCTGCAGTAAGACGCTTACTCACGCCGTGCCGATCACATGAACCGGTGCCCCGATGAGCCGATCCGGGGCCGCTTCCGGGTGCTCCGGTCCCGTAAAACGCCCTGACCTCGTTGATCGACATCTAACGTCCGAACCCGCTTTGAGCTTGCGGTCGGTCAGAATTCGGCGTGGGCGGTCACCGCATTCATCGATGCTCCGAGATGTGCTACTTCCGCCGCTTGACGCCGTCAAAGCTCTCCGTCGCCGAACGCGCGCTTGAGGGCACGAATCCACGTCCCGAGCGGGTGTGGGGCCGCGGTGCCGCGGGTCCGGCCTGGGAACCCGGCCCCCTCGGAGGAGGCTGTTAGCGATATCAGGTCCGTCCGTCAAGGGCCGGTCTATCTCCTGCGGTGCCGCCGGGGGGATTGACATGCGCTTGAGTTAGCGCAAACATTCGTGACACGCGCCACACGGACGAAGGCGGGCGAAGTGGACGAGACACGGCACGGCCGCGCGGCGGGACGCAGGCGGCTGCTCAAGAACGATGTCGCCGGAGCGGTCGAAGATCCCGTCCTGACCGTTTTCCCGGCCCCGGAGGCGCGTCGCCGGAAGCTGCCCGGACGCCGCGCCGGGCGGTCCCGGCCCGTCCCGCGCGCGAGCGCCCGCCCTCGCGCCTGACTCTCGGGAGGTCCTGCCCCCGGGTCCCCCCGAATGGCAATGTTATCGCTAACACAATCCGATCGCCGACCGTCTGACCTGTGGAGACTCCGATGACCGAACGCGAAGCGCGCACCCCGGAGGAGTCCCGCCGGGCGCGCCCTCGCCCCGTCCGCGAAGTCTGACCACCGGCCGTGCCCAGAGACACCTCAAGACGCCCTTCGCCGAGCACCCCCGAGGAAGAAGGAAGAACCCCATGTTCAAGCGGCTCATCGTCGCCGTCGCCAGCACCTCGCTGGCGCTGACGGCACTCAGCGCCTGCGGCGACTCCGGCGGCAGCAGCGGCTCAGGATCCGGCTCCGACAAGCTCGTCCTCGGCTTCGCCCAGGTCGGTGCCGAGTCGGGCTGGCGGACCGCCAACACCAAGGACATCCAGGAGTCCGCGAAGGCCGCGGGCGTCGAACTGAAGTTCTCCGACGCGCAGCAGAAGCAGGAGAACCAGATCGCCGCGATCCGGTCGTTCATCAAGCAGAAGGTGGACGTCATCGCCTTCTCGCCGGTGGTCGTGACCGGCTGGGACGCCGTCCTCAAGGAGGCGAAGGCCGCGAACATCCCGGTCGTCCTCACCGACCGGGCCGTCGACTCCGACCCGTCCCTCTACGTCACCTTCCTCGGCTCGGACTTCGTCGAGGAGGGCAAGAAGGCCGGCGACTGGGTCGTCAACGAGTACAAGGACGCCAAGGAGCCCGTCAACATCATCCAGCTGGAGGGGACGGTCGGCGCCGCGCCCGCGATCGACCGCAAGAAGGGCTTCGAGCAGGCCATCTCCGCCAACCCCAACCTCAAGGTGATCGCCTCGCAGTCCGGCGACTTCACCCGCGCCAAGGGCAAGGAGGTCATGCAGGCCCTCCTCAAGGCCCACAAGGACGTCGACGTGCTGTTCGCCCACAACGACGACATGGGGCTGGGCGCGATGCAGGCGATCCAGGAGGCCGGCCTCACCCCCGGCAAGGACATCAAGATCGTCACCGTGGACGCCGTCCACGACGGCCTCCAGGCGCTGGCGGACGGCAAGTTCAACTTCGTGGTCGAGTGCAACCCGCTGCTCGGCGGCCAGCTGATGGACGCCGCGAAGAAGGTCAAGGCCGGCCAGAAGGTGCCGAAGCGCATCGTCACCGTCGAGACGGTCTTCGACCAGGCCAAGGCCAAGGAGGCCCTGCCGACCCGCAAGTACTGACCACCCGAGTTCCGCCGGGGCCGTGGCCGCCCGCAGCGGCCCCGGCGGGCACCACAGGGCGGGCACCGAGCAAGTGGAGGAGGCGGCGATGGCCGTTCCCGTCCTGGAGATGGACGGCATCTCCAAGGGGTTCCCGGGGGTCCAGGCCCTCGACGACGTGGCGTTCCGGCTGTTCCCCGGCGAGGTGCACGCGCTGATGGGCGAGAACGGCGCCGGCAAGTCCACCCTGATCAAGGTGCTGACCGGCGTCTACGAGGCCGACGCCGGGACGGTCGCGATCGACGGCCGCGACACCGTCATCCAGGGCCCGCTGCACGCGCAGCGGCTCGGCATCAGCACCGTCTACCAGGAGGTCAACCTCTGCGCGAACCTGTCGGTCGCGGAGAACATCTTCATCGGCCGGGAGCCGCGCCGGTTCGGGCGGATCGACTGGGCCGCGGTCAACCGCCGGTCGGCCGAGCTGCTGGCCCGGCTGGACCTCGACCTCGACGTCACCGCGCAGCTCGGCTCCTACTCGCTGGCCGTGCAGCAGCTCGTCGCGATCGTCCGGGCGGTGGACCTGAACGCGAAGGTGCTGATCCTGGACGAGCCGACGTCCAGCCTCGACCGCGGCGAGGTCGGCCGGCTGTTCGACGTCATGCGGCGGCTGAAGGACGACGGCGTCGCGATCCTGTTCGTCTCCCACTTCCTGGAGCAGATCTACGAGATCTGCGACCGGGTGACGGTGCTGCGCAACGGCCGCCTCGTCGGCGAGTACCCCATCGGGGAGCTGAGCCGGTTCGACCTGGTCGCGAAGATGACCGGGCAGGAACTGGCCACGCTGGAGGAACTCGACGAGGCGTCGCCGGAGGCCCCCCGGGGCGAGCGGCTCCTCGCGCTCGAAGGCGTCGGGCGCACCGGCGCCATCGACCCCGTCGACCTCGAACTGCACGCGGGCGAGGTCGTCGGCTTCGCCGGCCTGCTCGGCTCGGGCCGCTCGGAGCTCGCCCGGCTGATCTTCGGCGCGGACCACGCCGACTCCGGCCGCATCCGGGCCGGCGACGGCGACCCCGTCTCGATCAGGACGCCGCGCGCCGCGATCGACCGGGGCGTCGCGTTCTGCCCCGAGGACCGCAAGGGCGACGGCCTCGTCATGGACCTGACCGTCGAGGAGAACATCGTCCTCGCCCTGCAGGCCGCGCGCGGCTGGCTCCGCCCGCTGAGCCAGCGCCGCCGCGACGAGCTCGTGGACGAGTACATCAAGGCGCTGCGCATCCAGCCGCCGAACCCGGACACACCGGTCAAGAACCTCTCCGGCGGCAACCAGCAGAAGGTGCTGCTCGCCCGCTGGCTCATCACC
The DNA here is from genome assembly GCF_044508335.1 of Actinomadura sp. Lineage (NCBI taxonomy): Bacteria > Bacillati > Actinomycetota > Actinomycetes > Streptosporangiales > Thermomonosporaceae > Actinomadura > Actinomadura sp. Next base: position 18,476 of record NZ_JBIQHY010000096.1, on the reverse strand, counting down.
CGGCCGAAACTGCTCATCCTGGACGAGCCGACGCGCGGCATCGACATCGGCGCCAAGACCGAGATCCAGAAGCTGGTGGTGTCGCTGGCCCGCGACGGCATCGGCGTGGTGTTCATCTCCGCCGAGCTGGAGGAGGTCCTGCGCATCTCGCACAAGGTCGAGGTGCTGCGCGACCGGCGGCTCGTGGCCGAGCTCCGCAACGACGGGTCGCTGACCCCCGAACGCATCCTGCAGACGATCGCGAACGGAGACGCGCAGCGATGAACCCCGCAGCATCCCGCCTCGCCGCACTCACCAAGAGCACGCTGTTCTGGCCGGTGACCGTGCTGGTCGTCATGCTGCTCGGCAACGTGATCTTCACGCACGGCTTCCTGTCGATCCACGTCCGGCAGGGCCACCTGTACGGCAGCCTCATCGACATCCTGCTGTTCGGCGCGCCGCTCATGCTGGTCGCCCTCGGCATGACGATCGTCATCGCGACCGGCGGCATCGACCTGTCCGTCGGCGCGACCGTCGCGATCTCCGGCGCGATGGCCTGCTACCTGATCAGCAAGGGGCACGGGCTGTTCGTGGCGATCGGCGTCGCCCTCGCGGCGTCCCTGCTGCTGGGACTGTGGAACGGGCTGCTGGTCACGCGGCTCGGCATCCAGCCCATCATCGCCACGCTCATCCTCATGGTGGCCGGGCGCGGCGTCGCGCAGCTCATCACCGGCGGGCAGATCATCACGATCAACAACAAGGACTACAAGCTGATCGGCGGCGGCTACTGGCTCGGCCTGCCGTTCTCGATCATCCTGGTGGCGATCGCGCTCGCGGTCACCGTCGTGCTGACCCGCCGGACCGCGCTCGGCATGCTGCTGGAGTCGGTCGGCGGCAACGCGGAGGCGTCCCGGCTCGTCGGCATCCGGTCCGCCGGGCTGATCGTCCTGGCGTACGTGTTCTGCGGGCTGTGCGCCGGGATCGCCGGGCTGATGATCAGCTCCAACACGCTGTCGGCGGACGGCAACCACGCGGGCCTGTGGATCGAGCTGGACGCGATCCTCGCCGTCGTCCTCGGCGGCACCGCCCTCACCGGCGGGCGGTTCTCCCTCGCCGGGACGGTCGTCGGTGCCCTCATCATCCAGACGCTCGACACCACCATCTACACCGCGGGCATCCCGCCCCGCACGACGCTGGTCTTCGAGGCCGTCGTCGTCACGATCGTCTGCCTGCTCCAGTCGCCCGCCTTCCGCGCCAAGGTGCTCCGCCGGCGCAGGCGCGCCGCGGAGCCGGCACCCACCACCCCCAAGCAGGAGGAGGTCACGGCATGAGCGACGTCCTTGCCAGTGCCATCGACCGCGGGCGCCCGCTCATGCCGCGCCGCAGGCACGTGCCCGTCCTGGTGACGCTCGGCCTGTTCCTCGCCGCCTTCGCCGCCGGGGCGATCCGCTACCCCAACTTCGGCTCCACCCAGGTCTTCCTCGACCTGTTCATCGACAACGGCTTCCTCATCGTCGTCGCGGTCGGCATGACGTTCGTGATCCTGACCGGCGGCATCGACCTGTCCGTCGGCTCCGTCGTCGCGCTGTCCGGCATGCTGTGCGCGATCGGCACGATGAAGCTGCACCTGCCCGCGCCCGTCGTCATCCCGCTGGTGCTGGCCATCGGGACGCTGTTCGGCGCGGCGATGGGCTACATGATCCACGTGTTCCAGGTGCAGCCGTTCATCGCGACCCTCGCCGGGATGTTCCTGGCCCGCGGCCTGTGCCTGACGCTCAGCGAGAACCAGATCTCCATCGACAACTCGTTCTTCGACGCCCTCGCCCTGAACTCCCTCCACCTGCCGGGCCGCACCCACCTGTCCTACGGCGCCGTCACGGCCCTGGTGGTGTTCGCCATCGGCGCCTACGTCCTGCAGTGGACGCGCACCGGACGCAACGTCTACGCGGTCGGCGGCAACGAGCAGTCCGCGCTGCTGATGGGCCTGCCCGTCGGCCGTACCAAGATCCAGGTGTACGCGATCAGCGGCTTCTGCTCCGCGCTCGGCGGCGTCCTGTTCGCGCTCTACACCCTCTCCGGCGACCCCACCCACGCCATCGGGATGGAGCTCGACGCGATCGCCGCCGTCGTCATCGGCGGGACCGTCCTCACCGGCGGCTCCGGCTACCTCATCGGCAGCGTCCTCGGCGTCCTCGTGCTCGGCGTCATCAAGACCATCCTCAGCTTCGAGGGCACCCTCAGCTCATGGTGGACGCGCATCGCCATCGGCGTCCTGCTGTTCGGCTTCATCGCCCTCCAGCGCCTCATCGCCGCCCGCCGCCGAATCCGCACGTCCACCTGAACGGCGGTACCTGAACGAGGGCCACCTGAACGAGGGCCACCTGAACGAGGGCCACCTGAACGGCGGCGGCCCTTCCCCCGGCGGCGGTCCGGGGGAAGGGCCTGGAGCCGGCGCCCGGTCCCCAGGGCGCCGGTCCGTCGGCAGAGCCGTTCACGTTCCGCGGGCGAGGCGTCCGCGGCCGGCTCAGTCGCAGAGGGTCGGACGGGGGTCGGTGATGCCGTCGGTGCAGTCTTCGGGGACGAAGCCCGCCTTCTCGGTCCTGACCTTCGGCCGCCAGGTGTAGAGGGCCTTGTCCTTGGCGTCGTACCCGGTGACGCTCACGACGCGGATCGTGGGCGAGGTCATCGCGCCCTTGGACATCGGCCCGGTGGCCTTACGGTCGGGGATCATCTTCGTGGGCGTCTGGGCGATGAAGAATCCGTTGTCGACGGCGGCCTGGCCGGTGCGCCCGCCCTCCCAGACGACGTAAATCCTGGTCACCGCCGGCTTGGCGCGGCCGACGACCACGGCGTGCAGTTCGTCCCACCCGCTGAGCGCCTGGACCTGGCGGATCCCGTCGACGCGCAGCGGCGCGCCGAACCCGAAGAGCCCGCCGCGCGACGTGCCCGGCCAGGGGTGGAGCTGCGGCGGCTCGGTGTTGGTCTTGCCGTTGGTCGCGCACAGCACGTAGCCGCGCGCGCTGCCGACCTCGGCGAGCCGCCCGCCCTCGACGGGCATCGTGGTGAGCAGCCGGAAGTCCGCGGCGCCGCCCATGTCGGAACGGCTCTCGCCCATGGTGCCGACGGGCGGCCCGTTGCGCATGCAGGCGCGGGCCAGCGCCAGCTCCTGCCCGCTGTTGTCCGGCAGGCCGCGCCCGTCCTGCGGCGGCGCGCTCGGCTTGCTGAGGGCGCCGTCCTCCGCCCGCCCGCCCCCCGCGGTGATCGTCAGGGGCACGGCGACCGCCAGGGCGAGGCCGGCCGCCCCGGCGGCGGCCGCGGCCCTGCGGCGGCGGGTGGCGGTCCGGATGGCGCGGGCGGCGAGGCCGTCGGCGGGTTCGGCGCGCTCGGCGAGCGCGGTCAAGGCGTCTTTGAACATCTGGTCGGTCATGGTCAGCTCCCCGTGGGTGCGAGGTGGGCGGCCAGGTCGGGGGCCAGTTCCCGGAGCCGGGCGATGGCGCGGTGGGTCTGGCTGCGGACGGTGCCGACGGAGCAGCCCATGATGTCCGCGATCTCGGTCTCCGGCAGGTCCTCGTAGTAGCGCAGGACCAGCACCGCCCGCTTGCGCGGCGGCAGCGCCAGCAGCGCGCGCTCCAGCGTCACCCGCAGATCGACGTCCGGCCCGGCGGAGGGCAGCTCCGGAGGCTCGGCCACGACCGACTCCCGGCGGCGCCACCGCCACCGGGTCACCTGCTCGTTGTACATGGCGCGGCGGACGTAGCCCTCGGGGTTGTCGCGCACGTGCCCCCACCGCGCGGCCGTCTTCGCCAGCGCGTTCTGCAGCAGGTCCTCGGCGGCGTGCTGGTCCCCGGTCAGCACGTACGCCGTCCGGATGAGGCTGGTCGACCGCGCCGCGACGAACGCGCTGAAGCTCTCGCGGGCCTCTCGCTTCAAAGGGCCTCCTCTGTGGCTGTCACCCCCTCAGACATCCGGGAGGCCCGTAACTATGCCGCGTCCCCCGACTTTCCCGCCAACTCACCTCAGCGCGGGACGTCCACCAGGACCTTGCCGACCGCGCCGCCCTCCACCGCCCGGGTGCGCGCTGGCGGCGCGCGGCACGTCCTCGGCGACGGTGAGCGTCCGCCGGAGCCGGACGCTCCCGCACCGGCCCGGCAGCCGGTGAGCGGCCGGGTCGGCGCGGGAGCTCACATGGGCGAGGGCCTCAGTCCAGTTCTATGTAGTCGAGTTCGGCGTACCCGGTGCCGCCCTGGAAGTACGGCGACCCCTTGGCCAGCCGGATCACGCTGTACCCGGCGGGCAGGTTGACGGTCGTGGAGATCGTCGAGCCGAACTGGCCCCAGCCGCCGGTGGGCGGGTAGCTGACCGTGGACCACGCGCCGCCGTTGTAGGCGATCCCCTGGGTGGACGTCGCGCCGGTGCCGTTGGCGTAGCCGATCTTCATCGTGTACGTCCGGGCGGTCGGGACGTTGACGATGAAGTCGACGTAGCTGTCGGTGCGGGGGTCGCCGGAGTTGTCGATCCGGCCGACGTAGCCGCCGTTCGAGGCGCTCCCGGAGGAGAGCCGCTCCGCCCGGAACACCGCGGCGTTCTCGGTCTCGTACCGGTGCTGGTAGGCGGGCGTGCCGCTCGCCGGCTCGACCAGCAGGCGGTAGGCGGAGTTCGCGTCCATGCCGGAGACCGGCACGGAGATCTCCCCGTTGTGCACGGTGTACGTCCTGTCCCAGACGGCCGTCGGCGCCGAGACCGCGGTGTGCCGGCCGGAGTACGGCGTCGACTCCAGCCGCACCCGGACGGACCCGCCGAACCCGTTCAGCCCGGCGACCCGGACGGTGTTGGTGCCCGACGCGTGCCCGGCGACCACGTTGACGATCTTGCGGGTGCCGTCGTAGGACGCGAAGCCGTCCAGCCCCGTCTGCGCCTGGGGCGTCGTGGCCACCATGTTGCCGGCCATGTCGCCGTACCACTTGTACAGCCAGTACGTCCCGGTCGGCCGGCCGTTCGCGACGAGCCCGTTCAGCGTCCCGTACTCGTACCAGAACGCGCGGTCGGCCGAGTCGACCCCGCCGCGTTCGAGCTTGGCGATGAAGCTCGCGGCGTTGCCCGGCTGGTCGACGGCCTGCGTGCCCGCGTACTCGTTGATCGAGATGCGGCGCGGGCTGATCCCGAGCGACCGCTCCAGCGCCCGGTAGGCGGAGATGTCGGCGGCGATCGCGGACGGGTCCTGGGCCAGCTCGTGCCAGCAGACGATGTCGGGCAGGACGCCGTTATCGCGGGCGTAGGTCAGGAACGACCGCATGTAGTCGGCGTTGTACCAGCTCAGGCTCGGGCCGACGATCGGTGTGACCGGGTCCTTGGCGCGGACGCGGCGGAACGTGCGGGCCCAGCCGTCGTTGAAGGCGCCCGCCGCCCCGGTGTTCCAGGTCCAGTCGGGCTCGTTCCAGAGTTCGTAGCCCTCGATGTTCGTGACGGCGGTCTTGGCGAGCCGGGCGCTCACCTGGGCGTCGACCTTGCCGAGCCAGTCGTCCCAGCTCACCCACCTGTAGGGGAAGTCGGGGTAGATGTCGGGCATCCGGATGATGACGGACGCGCCGAGCCTGTCCGCCTGCGGGGCGACCAGCAGGGCGTCGCCCGCGGGGGGCTGGCCGTTCGGCGCCTGCCGCACGCCGGGCGCGGGCTGGGTGACCGTGCGCGGGTGCAGCGGGTAGAGCAGCGCGTCGGCGGGCCGGTTGCCCTCGATGAGCCCGTACAGGCCGCCGGTCGCCACATGGGTGACGGGACGGAACGGGGCGGCGACGTTCACCACGAGCGTGGCTCCGTCGGCGTGGGCGGGGGCGAGGGCGGCGGTCTGGACGGCCGCGATCGCGCTCAGGGCGAGTCCGGTGGCGAGGAACCTCCGGCGTCTGGAACTCATGGGTCACCTCGGGGGGTGGGCCGCGGGCGTCACCGGGGACGCGGGCGGGACGGGGGAGCGGGGACGGGGCGGGGGAGCGGGGCGGGTGCGGTGAGCCCGGCGAGCGGGGGCACCGGGCTCCGAAAAGGTTTTCGGGAGGAACGTAAGAACGGGGGCGCCAGGTTGTCAAGGGTCCTTTTCAGTCACGCGCCGCTTACAATGCTCGGAGCTCGGAAAGGTTTTCGGTGACCAGACGCCCATCTCCAGCAGTGACCCTCACCGAGGTGGCCCGGCGCGCCGGGGTGTCGGTGGCGACGGCCTCCAAGGCGCTGAACGCGCGGCCGGACGTCGCCCCGGAGACCCGCACCCGCGTCCTCGCGGTCGCCGAGGAGCTGTCCTTCCAGCCCAACGCGCTCGCCCGCGGCCTGCTGTCCGGCAGCACCCGGACGGTCGGGCTGCTCACCGACGAGCTCGCGGGGCGCTTCGCGATCCCCGTCCTGCTGGGCGTCGAGAACGCGCTCGGGGACGGGGAGATGTCGGTGCTGCTGTGCGACGCGCGCGGCGACGCCGTCCGGCGGCGGCAGCACATCCGCACGCTGCTGGCCCGGCAGGTCGACGGGCTGATCGTGCTCGGCGACCGCAACGACGTCCGCGAGTCGCTCACCGCGGGCATCCCCGTCCCGGTCGTCTACGCCTACGGGCAGTCCGACGACCCCGGCGACCTGTCCGTCGTCGCGGACGACGTGGGCGGCGCGCGCCTCGCCGCCGAGCACCTGCTCGCGCTCGGCCGCCGGCGGGTCGCGCACATCACCGGCGAGGAGGGCTACCGGGCCGCGCGGGACCGGGCGGCGGGGCTGCTGGAGGTGCTGGGCGGCGCGGGCCTCCGGCTCGCCGGCGGCCGCCCGTCCTACGGGGCCTGGTCCCAGCGCTGGGGGCGGCAGGCGACCCGCATGCTGCTCGACGCGGAGCCCGGCGTGGACGCGCTCTTCTGCGGCAGCGACCAGATCGCCTACGGGGCCATCGACGCGCTGCACGACCTCGGCCGCCGCGTGCCCGACGACGTCGCCGTCATCGGCTACGACAACTGGGAGATCTTCGCGACCGAGAGCCGCCCCCCGCTCAGCACCGTCGACCTCGACCTCGAACGGCTCGGCGCCACCGCGGCGCGGGAGCTGATCGCGGCGCTGGAGGGCGAGCGGCGGGCGGGCGTCGTCCGGCATCCGGGCCGGCTCGTCGTCCGCGAGTCGACCGCGCCGAGCTGATCACGGGGTGCGCGAGGACGCGGGGCCGGTGCTGGCGCGCAGCGAGATCGGCGGTGTCAGCAGCTGGTGCCGCAGCGGCGCCCCCGGGTCGCCGATGCGCTCCAGCAGCAGGTCGATGGCCATGCGGCCCATCTCGCGGGAGGGGACGTCGGCGGCGGTCAGCTCGGGGGTCACGGCCTCGGCCCACCGGCTGCCCACGATGCCGGTGACGGACATGTCGCGGGGGATCTCCCGCCCGGCGGCCCCGAGCCCCCGGTACAGCCCGCCGAGCGCCGCCTCGTTCAGGGTCACGATCCCGGTCACGCCCGGGTCGTCCGACAGGATCCGCGCCACGCAGGACTCGCCCGCCGCGGCGTCGTCCCCGCACTGGTAGGAGCGGCCGGCGAGCCCGTGCTCGGCGAGCGCCTCCTCGAACCCGTCCTGGCCGCGCCGCGCCGACTCGTACCCGGCGCGGATGAGCTCCTCGGACCGGTTGACCAGCGCGAGCCGGCGGTGCCCGAGCTGCGCCAGGTGCCGGACGCAGTGCTGGACGAGCCGCCCGTGGTCGAGGTCGACCCAGCTGGTGCCGTCCGGCTGCGCGGTGCGGCCGATCGTCACGAACGGGAAGCTGGTCGCGCGCATGCGGTCGACACGGGCGTCCTGCAGGCGGATCTCCATCAGGACCGCGCCGTCCACCCGCCGCTCCCCGATCAGCCGGTGGAAGGCGCGGTCCTCCGCCCCTCCCGGCGACATCAGCACGTCGTAGTCGCGGACGGCGGCGGCGTCGACCAGGCCCCCGATGAAGTCGAGCTGCATGTCGGTGTAGTGCGTGCTCGCGGGCGGGAAGACCAGGCCCAGCGTCCGGGTCTCGCCGCGGGCGAGCGCACGCGCGCTGGCGTTCGGCTGGTACCCCATCTCGTCGATGACCTGCTGGATGCGCAGCCGGGTGCCCTCCGACACCGGCCGCTTCCCGCTGATCGCGTAGGACACCGTGCTGCGCGACACCCGCGCCCGCCGTGCGATCTCCCCGATGGTCACGGACGTCGCTTCATCGAACCGATTCGACAAGGATCCTCCAACCCGTGCCTTCACGATAGCGGCTGCGACGCTTTGTCGAACCGGTTCGCCCCACCTAAATATGGGCTTCCCGAACCATTGACCTGTGACGGGGAACGCGCTTATCGTGCATCGAACCGGTTCGGCGAACCGGTTCGATGCAGTTGACGCGCCCGGCGCGCGCCGGAAAGGAAACCGCGATGACCCACCCTGTCCACCACCTCAGGACGCGCTTCCTGGCGGCGGGCGCCGCCGCGCTCACGCTGGCCGCGCTCACCGGCTGCTCGTCCGGCGGCTCTGCGGCCGACTCCGGCACCTACACGATCTGGGACCCCTACCCCCAGTACCAGGCCGACTCCGAGTGGGCGAAGCTGCTGGACGGGTGCGGCTCCGCCGCGGGCGTGAAGATGAAGCGCACCGCCTACGACACCACGGACCTGACCAACAAGGCGCTGCTCGCCGCGCAGCAGGGCAACGCCCCGGACGTCCTCATCGTCGACAACCCGGTGGTGTCCACGCTCGCCGAGGCCGGCGTCCTCACCACGACGGCCGACACCAGCACGGACACTTCGATGATCCAGCCCAACCTGCTGGCGGCCGGGCAGGCCGGCGGCAAGACCTACGGCATCCCCCTCGGCGCCAACACCCTCGCGCTCTTCTACAACAAGGACGTGCTGAAGGCGGCGGACGTCGACGCCTCCACGATCAAGGACTGGGCGAGCCTCACCGCCGCGCTCCAGAAGGTGAAGGCGGCCGGCAAGAAGGGGATCACGTTCTCCGCCATCGGCACCGAGGAGGGCAGCTTCCAGTTCCTGCCCTGGTTCTGGGGTGCGAAAGCGCAGCTCACGAAGCTCGACTCGGAGCAGTCCGTCAGCGCGCTGGCCCTGTGGTCCGACTGGCTGAAGAAGGGCTACGCGCCCAAGTCGGTCCTGAACAACACCCAGACCACCAGCTGGCAGGAGTTCGCCACCGGCGACTACGCCTTCTCCGAGAACGGCACGTGGCAGCTGGAGAACGTCAAGAAGGCGGGCTTCCCGTACGGGATCATCCCGATCCCCGCGAAGGACGGCGGGACCGCGCCCGCCCCGACCGGGGGCGAGTTCGTGACCATCCCGGTGCAGGACGACACCGGCCGCTACGGGACGTCCAAGAAGATCGCCGACTGCCTGACCAGCGGGGACCACTCCTTCACCGCGGTCAGCACGCTCTCCTACATCGCGCCGACCACCCAGATCCAGCAGAAGCAGGTCGAGGCCAAGCCCGAGCTCAAGGTGTGGGTCGACGCGGTGCACGCGGCGAAGGGCCGCACCAGCGACAACCTCGGTACCAAGTACCCGAGGATCTCCCAGCAGATGTGGACGGCCGTGCAGGGCGCGCTGAGCGGTTCGGCCACGCCCCAGGAGGCGATGGCGAAGGCCCAGACGTCGGTGAAGTGACGCGATGAACGACACGACGCAGCGGGCCCGGCACGCGGGGAGGAGCGTCCCCGCGGCATCGGGGGGCCGCGCCGCCTCCCGCGCCCGACCGAAGGCGGCGTACCGGCGATCGGGGCACTGGACGGCCTGGGCCTTCCTCCTGCCGCTGGTGACCTACCTCGTCCTGTTCTACGCCTACCCCCTGTACCGCAACATCGAGCTGAGCCTGCGGGACTACACCGTCCGGTCGTTCGTCCACGGCGGGGCGCCGTTCACGGGCCTGGACAACTACATCGAGGTCGTGCGCGACGCGACGTTCTGGCCCGCGCTGTGGCACACCGTGGTCTTCACGCTGGTGTCGCTGCTGTTCCAGTTCTCCATCGGGCTGGCCCTTGCGGTGTTCTTCAACCGGCACTTCAAGCTCTCGGCGGTGCTGCGGGCCCTCTTCCTGGTGCCGTGGCTGCTGCCGCTGATCGTGTCGGCGTCCACCTGGACGCTGCTGCTGAACTCCGAGGCCGGCGCCGTCAACTGGCTGCTGGGCCTGGCCGGCATCGGGCCGGTCGACTGGCTGACCTCGCCGCACTGGTCGCTGGCCTCGGTGACGATCGCCAACATCTGGATCGGCATCCCGTTCAACCTGGTCATCCTGTACAGCGGGCTCCAGTCGGTCCCGGACGAGCTGTACGAGGCGGCGGCGCTGGACGGCGCGTCCGCGTGGCAGCGGTTCTGGCGGATCGCGTTCCCGCTGCTGCGCCCCGTCTCGGCGATCACGCTGATGCTCGGCCTCGTCTACACGCTGAAGGTCTTCGACCTCATCTGGATCATGACGCGGGGCGGGCCCGCGGACTCCTCCACGACGTTCGCCACGTGGTCCTACCACCTGGGCTTCGCCAACCCGCTGCCGTCCTTCGGCCCCGGCGCCGCCGTCGGCAACCTGCTGGTGCTGGCGGCCCTCGCGTTCGGCCTGCTCTACATCCGCTTCGAACGCCGGCAGCGGGAGGCCGCATGAAGGCGACCAGGTCCTGGTGGAAGACGGGGATCGCGCTGCTGCTGACCGCGGTCATGCTGTTCCCGGTCTACTGGATGCTCAACAACTCGCTCACCCGGGACGAGGACATGCGGCGGACCCCGCCGTCCTTCTTCCCCGCGCACCCCACCCTGGAGGGCTACCGCGCCGTCCTGGACCAGCAGCTTCCCTACCTCGCCACGAGCCTGGTCGTCGGGCTCGGCACCGTGCTGCTGACCGTGGCGGTCGCCGCGCCGGCGGGTTACGCCCTCGGCCTGCTGCGCCCCCGCGGCACCGGTGCGCTGAGCTTCCTGCTGCTCGCCGCCCAGATGATCCCCGGGATCATCATGGCGATGGGGTTCTACGCCATCTACCTGAACCTCGGCGTGCTGAACACGGTGCCCGGACTGATCCTGGCCGACTCCACGCTCGCCGTCCCGTTCGGCGTGCTGATCTTCACCGCCTTCATGGGCGGCATCCCCCGGGAGCTGCTGCAGGCGTCCCGGGTGGACGGCGCGGGGCCGTTCCGCACCTTCTGGTCCATCGTGCTGCCGATCAGCCGCAACAGCGTCGTCACCGTGTCGCTGTTCGCGTTCCTGTGGTCCTGGTCGGACTTCATCTTCGCCAGCACGCTGGACGGCGGCGGGCGCCACCGGCCGATCACCCTCGGCATCTACCACTACATCGGCAACAACAACCAGCAGTGGAACGCCATCATGGCCGCCGCGGTCGTGGCATCGATCCCGACCACGCTCATTCTGATCGGCGCCCAGCGCTACATCGCCGCGGGAGCCACAGCCGGCGCCGTCAAGGACTGACCCCTTTCCCTCACCCGTCCCCTCCAGAAATGAGCTCCTGTCTCCATGACCGCCGGACCCGTTTTCTCCGTCCAGGACATCCCGTTCAGCATCTTCGGCTCCTGGCTCGCCCTTTCTCCCGTCACCGCGCTGGCCACCCATGCCGAAGACCTTCACCTGGTCTCCCACCAGGGCGGACTGAACCCGGTGCTGCGCCTCACCCCGCTCGCGGACGGCGCCCGGGCGGCCGCGACGATCACCGCCACGCCCGGCCGGCTGGCCTGGACGCACCCGTCCGGGCGGATCGAGGCGGCCTTCGAGTCGCCCGACACCGTGCGGCTCCGCGGCTCCGGCCTGGCGCTGCGGCTGGACGCCGCGATCACCGAGCTGACCCCGTTCACCGGGACCTACTTCTACGACGTCGCCGGCGTCCACGTGTTCACGTCCTACGAGACCGGGCGCCGCTACCGCGTGACCGTGATCGCCGGTGAGGCCGTCGCGCACGGCGCCCAGGCCCTCCAGACCGCCGAACGCGGCCTGACGCTCGGCGGCGGCGACTGGGAGGCGGTGATCGAGGAGTACGGCACCGCCCGCGCGCCGTACTCCCCGTCGGTGCCGTTCGACGCCGTCGCCGACGCGTCGCTGAAGTCCTTCCTGCGCTTCGCCGACGCGATCGCCCCCTGGCGCGGCCCGGACACCCCGGCCGCCGAACTGGCCGCCTACGTCCTGTGGTCGGCCACCGTCCGGCCCGCCGGGTTCCTGGGACGTCCCAGCGTGCTGATGTCCAAGCACTGGATGAACAAGGTGTGGAGCTGGGACCACTGCTTCAACGCGCTCGCGCTGGCAGCGGGCGACCCGGCGCTGGCCTGGGACCAGTACCAGATCCTGTTCGACCACCAGGAGTCCTCCGGGGCCCTGCCCGACTCGGTGACGCACTCGGAGGTCCTGTTCAACTACGTCAAGCCGCCGATCCACGGCTGGGCGTTCGGCCTCCTGCGCCGCCATCTGCGATTGGAGCGTTCCGAACTGGAGCGGGTGCACGGCCAGCTCGAAGCGTGGACCCGTTTCTGGCTCACCGCGCGCCGCGCCCCCGGCAGCCCGCTTCCGCACTACGAGCACGGCAACGACAGCGGTTGGGACAACGCCACGGCCTTCGATCCCGAGCGGGTCGTGGAGACCGCCGATCTCAGCGCGTTCCTGATCCTGCAGATGCGCGAGCTGTCCCGGCTCGGCGCCGAACTGGGCCGCCCCGGCGCACGGCACTGGGCCGACGCCGCCGACGAACTGCAGGCCGAGCTGTTCGCCCGCCTCTGGCAGGACGACCGCTTCGCCGCCCGCGGCGTCGCCACCGGGAACACCTGGCACACCGACGGGCTGCTCGACCTGATGCCGATCGTCCTCGGCGCCGACCTGCCCCCGTCCGCGGTGACCGCGCTGACCGGGCGGATCACCGCGCACCTGACCGAGTTCGGCCTGGCCACCGAGCTGCCGGCGTCGCCGCACTACCGCCCCGACGGCTACTGGCGCGGCCCCATATGGGCGCCCGCGACGATCCTGATCGAGGACGGCCTGCGCCGGGCCGGGCAGACCGCCCTCGCCGACGAGATCAGCGCCCGCTTCCGCGCCCTGTGCGAACGGTCGGGCTTCGCGGAGAACTTCGACGCGCTCACCGGGGCGGGCCTGCGGGACCGCGCCTACACCTGGACGGCCAGCGCCTACCTCCTGCTCGCCGCCGCCCACGAGGCCCGCCGCGCCCCCGGACGCGCACTGGGCGCAGAACTGCCCTAGCGGTCAGGCGGTGAAGTCGCCGTGCAACACGTCGTGGGTCTCCAAGCTCCGGCGGAACTCACCCGCCAGACCACGGGCAAACTACACAAACGCCTGCTCAGCGGGCCTAAGGGCGGCCGTGCAGCAGGCCAGCGGCGTCAATGCGTTCCCCCGGCGACTCCCGGCCGAGCGACTCCACCTCGGCCGGGCCGGGCAGCGGACCGCCGCCGTGAGGGATGAAGCGTCCCTCGTCGCGCCGCTTCACGGCGTCACGCTGGGGCGCCGAGCGGCGGGTGCTCGAGCACCCGGGGCTTGTACTCGACCAGCTGGATGCGGCCGTCGAAGGTGCGGTGCTCGATCATCTCCAGGGCGACGTCCGGATAGCCGTCGTAGATGCGTTCTGCGCCCGTGGCCCCGGTGATCACCGGGAACATCACGACCCGGAAGCGGTCGACGAGCCCGGCCCGCAGCAGGGACCGGCACAGGCTCAGGCTGCCGATCGTGCTGAGGAGCCCCGAGCCGTTCGACTTCATGGCGCGCACGACCTCGACGGCGTCGTCGCGGACGAGCGTGGAGTTGGCCCACGTCAGTGGCTCCTCGAGTGAGGAGGAGAACACCACCTTGGACGCTCGCGTGAGCTCGTCGACGGACGCCTCTTCTTCGGGCCTGAACTCGTCTTGGCCAGCGGGGACCTCGCCGGCGGCGAAGCCCGACATCAGGCGGTAGGTGTTGGCTCCCATCAGGTACGTGACCTCGGGCTGCTCGCCGAGCCATGCGAGGTACTCCGGTCCCTCAAGGCCCCAGAACCCGGGCCACCCCTCTCCCGATGCGTAGCCGTCGAGGGAGGTGATGAAGTCCACGAGAAGCTCCGACATGGCGGTGTCCTTTCCTAGGTGTCACCAGGCTGACCGGCCCGGAGCCACAAACTCATCGGCCGATCTATCGGCTCGGCATCGACCGAGATCGTTGCGGCCTTGCCGCTAGGGACGGTTTGCAGCACCGTGTCGTGGGCGGCGAGGGCGTTGAGCGCGGCAGGGGCCTGGTCATGCGGGCGCATGTTGCGCTTCAGCTCCCTTGAGACCGTTGAGGGAGCGCGGCTCAGCCGGCGGGCGACGGGGGGAGGGATCCCACAACGGGATCGCGCGCCGGGCTGCGGTGTACCCCCTACGGAATACCGCGCGCATGGCTGCACGCACAACCCCGCCACCCACCGCTGCCAACTAACGATCCCGGCCCGCTTCCCAATCCCGTAACCGTGCGCGGCCGTGTTGCCGGGGCAACCACGACCATTAGCGCATGCCACCGACACCTTAAACGAAGATGTCTGCCGCGTCATGCTGAGGGTTTGCCGTAGCCGTAGTGGCATAGTGGTGTTTTGGCTCCCGACTTGCCAGGCCGAGCCCACTGCAGGGAAGGCCCGCCGGCCGACTCGTATGATCGAGCGTCCGCGCAACTTGGACTACGAGTCATGGGGCCTCCCTGGACTCAGAGCTTTCCGCATCGAGCCGTGCCAGCTCGCTCCGCAGCTGTTCAGCTTCGGCTTCCTTTTGTTTCAAACGCCTTTGTAGGCTAGTGCGGGAAGGTGGCTTCGGCTTCTTGGGTTCTGCCTTCTTTGGAATCAGCCAGCCGACGCGCTGGTAAGCAACGATGTAGCGTACGCTTACGCAGGCGTGGCAAGTTGTGTCCGGTTGGGGAGTCGGCCAGCCCAGGTCAAGCATTCGCCTCATGTGCTCGTGGATTCCTTGATCATCCTGGACCTGTAGAGTTGGGGAAGATTCAAAATCAGCGACCATTTTCCGCAGTCTCTCCGGGTCGGCGAGACGCGGACCATCGGCTGGATTCCATGATGAATCAGTGCAGACTTCGCTGACATGACCGCAGGAAAGTTCTACCCTCCAGAATGCAGATGTATTCGGTTCGTCGTGTCGGATAACTGCCCAGACCTGCGGGTCGTACATATCATCAGGAGGATCGACGGGGTCTGCTGGAAATGTATGCTCCCTCCGATCTTTCCAATTTACGATATCGCGATATGGAGGCGGTTCGTTTTCATGTTCCGTGCATACAATTTGCCCCGCCGGTAGTCGAGCGCCGTAAACGCCCTCG
>NZ_JBIQHY010000096.1:0-3122 GCF_044508335.1 Actinomadura sp. | reverse complement strand
ATGTTCCGTGCATACAATTTGCCCCGCCGGTAGTCGAGCGCCGTAAACGCCCTCGGGCCACCGAATCTGTGATGGGAGATCGTCAGGACCCTTGGTTAGGACCTCCTTGATGCAATCACAGGTAAGCTGAATGCGCCAGCGATAAAATTCTTCGGGATCCGGGGCAAAGAAGGGCTCTTCTGCTGTTTCCGTGGGTCGTTGACCGCTGCCGAGTAGTTGCTGTGGCTGTGTGAGCTGGATAAATGAACACGCCGTACCCGGCGTAGGGTCCTGGCTTGTCGAAGGTCAGGTCCACCACGAGGTACGGCGTGCTGAACAAGAGGGTATGGAAGCGGCTGCTGGGTGTCGAACACACGGTGATCGAGCGGCTCGAGGTCGAGGAGGCGGGGCGGGGTGAGCCGGTGCTGGTCGCCCACGTCCGGCCCGACGCGCGGCGGGTGATCGCGGCCTCCAGCGAACAGACCCGGCTGCTGGAGTTGTTCCAGCTCCAGTCCCGGCAGGGCCCCTGCCTGGACTGCTTCGCCACCGGCCGGCCCGTCAGGGTCGCCGACCTGGCCGCCGAGGCCTCCCGGTGGCCGCTGTTCAGCGCCGCGGCCCTCGACGCGGGTTACGGCGGGGTGGTGGCGCTGCCGATGCGGATGCGAGAGCGGATCATCGGCGCGATGAACCTGTTCACCGCCCCCTCTACGGTCCTGGCCGTCGACGAGGCCACCACGGTCCAGTCGCTGGGGCAGGCGATGGCCGACGTGGCCACCATCGGCATCCTGGGCGAACGCGCAGCCCGCGAACATCAACTGCTGTCCCAGCAACTGCAGATCGCGCTCAACACCCGTGTGCTCATCGAGCAGGCCAAGGGCATGCTCGCCGAACGCCACCAGACCTCACTCGATCAGGCCTTCGCCGCTCTGCGCGCCCAGGCCCGCAACACCAACCGCAAACTCGCCGACCTCGCACAGGCCGTCATCGACGACGACCCCGCCGTGGCGGGCTTCCTGCACCGGCAGCACGATCCCGGCCGCCCCGTCGACAACGGTTGACCGCGGAACGGTGACGGCAAGGCGGCGACGAGCACGCGGAACGCCGGCCCGCTCGGCGGCCCACGCGGCGGATGCCTCCACACGGACGGAGCGCTGGGCAGGTCAGCCGTCGGGGGCGGCTTCCGGGCGCTGCGCCGTCCGGTCGTCACGTCGGCGCAAGGCCGCCAACGCGTCCGCCGGCTCCGGATGCAGGGCGATGACGTCGTCGATGCCGGTAATGCGAAGAACGCGGTCGACCCGCCCTGTGGCTCCGGCCAGGCTCAGGACCAGCCGCTGATCGCGGGCGTGCTTGAAAGCCTTGACCAGTGCCGTGATGCCACCGGCGTCGCAGAACCTGAGGTGGGTGAGGTCGATGACCACACCGCTGCTCGGGGCGGCGCCGGCGTTGCTGGCGGACGCGCTGGTGATCATGGTGCTGAGCCGGACGGCCAGCCAGTCGCTGTTGGCAGCGTCGATCTCGCCGGCGAGGGCCAGCAGCATCGCGGTCGACCCGGCACCGCACTCCACGTCCGTCCGCCGGAGACTGACCCGCGCCCCGGCTCGGACGCGGTCGCCGGCCGTGGTGTCCGGAATCGCTCTTGTTTCCGGTGGAACCGAGGATGGGGGCGAGGATTCGAATGCCGTCATGGCAGCCCTCCCTGGAGCGTACGCATTTACGCCGCCAGGGTCTGGAGCGGCCCGACAGACGGCTACCGCCGTCACACGCAGCATAGGCCGCCCACGAGATGCGGTCTAACCCTGTGGTCGTGCCCGCACCTTTCCGGCCCGTGGCCGGTAAGGAGAGGCGGTGGGAGGACCGCGCCGGGACCGGAGAAAGCGCGTACTCGCGCACGGCGATCGACCGGCAGCCCTGCTCGTGCCTGAACTCGTCTGCGCACGCCGAGGAAGGGACGGGGGTGACCGCGATGCCGGAATCACGCCGGATGCCGCCGGTCGGCAGCGCCGGGATCTCGGGGAGGCCGGTGAGGGGCAGGAGGCGGCCGCTCGCCCGGACCGGCGGTCGAGCGTTGGGCGCGCGCTGATGGGGGAAGAAGGGCCGTGTGGGAGTGGTCGACCGCGTGGACGCCTATCAGAGGCGGCATCGCTGGGCGGGTCTGCCGCTGGCGGTGGTGTACAAGTTCGTGGACGACCAGGGCGCGTATCTCACGGCGTTGATCACCTATTACGGGTTCGTGTCGCTGTTTCCGCTGCTGCTGCTGTTGGTCACCGCGCTGGGATTCGCGCTGGAGGGCAACCCGGGGCTGCAGCAGCGCGTACTGGATTCGGCGCTTGCGCAGTTCCCGGTCCTCGGGGACCAGATCGGCGCGAACATCCATTCCTTCCACGGCAGCATCCTGGCTCTGGCCACAGGTGTCGTAGGCAGCCTGTACGGCGGCTTGGGCGTCGTACAGGCCACACAGAACGCCCTGAACAAGCTGTGGGGAGTGCCGCGCAACTCCCGGCCGAACCCCTTCGCCGCCAGGGTGCGCAGCTTGGCGCTGCTGGCGGTCGGCGGTGCGGTGATCCTGGTGACCACGCTGCTGTCGGCGGTGACCGCGTCCGGTGGCGTCTTCGGTGCCGGCGCCGGCGTGCGGGCGGCGGCGATCCTGGTGGCCGTGGCCGTCAACGTCGTGCTGTTCACCGTGGCGTTCCGGGTGCTGACTGCCCGGCGGCTCACCATCGCGCAGGTCCGGACGGGGGCGGTCACCGCGGCGCTGGTATGGCAGATCATTCAGTGGGGCGGCGCGTTCCTGCTCGGCCACATGCTCAAGGGCGCCAGCGCCACCTACGGCATGTTCGGCATCGTCCTCGGCCTGCTGACGTGGATCTATCTGGGCGCGGCCACCTTCGTGCTGAGCGCCGAGATCAACGTCGTCCGCGAGCGGCGGTTGTGGCCCCGCAGCCTGCTGACGCCCTTCACCGACAACGTCGAGCTGACCGCTGGGGACCGGCGCGCCTACACCTCCTACGCCGAGACCGAACGTCACAAAGGCTTCGAGAACGTCGACGTGGAGTTCGACCCGCCTCGACACGACGACGCGGAGTGACCTCCGGGCCCCCGCGCGCCGGGCCGCCCCCGCGCCGGGCCGCGTCAGCGGCGGGCGA
>NZ_JBIQHY010000215.1:0-4055 GCF_044508335.1 Actinomadura sp. | reverse complement strand
CCCCGACCCCACCCCCCACTGACCCCGCACCCCACCCGACGCCCCCGCCGCCCCGCGGCGGGGGCGTCCGCCGTAGAAACAGATCCGCGCCCGAGCGTGTTGCACCCGGTGACCCCTACGAGGAAGGTGCGACCCGTGCGCGTTGAAATCTGGTCCGATGTCGTCTGCCCCTGGTGCTACATCGGAAAGCGGCAGTTCGAGAAGGCGCTCGCAGGCTTCGAGCACCGCGACCAGGTCGAAGTGGTGCACCGCTCCTTCCAGCTCGACCCGTCCTTCCCGCCCGGCGAGACCGTCGACGTGGCCGACATGCTGGCCGCCAAGTACGGCATGCCGCGCGAGCAGGCCGTGGAGATGAACCGCCAGATGGAGAAGCGCGCCGCGACCGTCGGCCTGGAGTACCGCCTTGAAGGCGGCCGCGCAGGCAACACCTCCGACGCGCACCGCCTCATCCACCTGGCCGCGAAGCACGGCCTTCAAGACGAAACCGTCGAGGCCCTCTTCAAGGCGCACTTCACCGACCGCCGCTCGGTCTTCGACCACGACTCCCTGACCGAGATCGCCGGAGAAGCCGGCCTGGACGCGGCCACGGCGCGCGAAACCCTCTCCTCCACCGCCTTCACCGCCGAAGTGGAGGCCGACCAGCGCGAGGCCCGCGACCTGGGCGCTACGGGCGTCCCCTTCTTCGTGATCGACCGCCGCTACGGCATCTCAGGCGCCCAGCCCCCGGAGGCCTTTACCGAGGCCCTGACCCGCGCCTGGACGGACGCCCATCCCACCCTCACCACAATCGGCACGCCCAGCGAAACCTGCACCGACGAAACCTGCACGCCCTGACACCGGCCCGCCCACGGCACTTGGTCTCGTCCTATTCTCCGCTTCCGGTGATACGCGCACAGGCTTCGGCGCAATCATCAGCCTGCTTGTTGAGCTTTATCTCCCGATACAAGTCGGCAGCGTGCCGATACTGTCGGCGCGCTTCGTCGTGGTGTCCCTGGCACTCTGCCAGTTGGGCGAGCTTCATACGGATCTGGGCTTGACCGCCCCGATCGTCGAGCCCCTGGAACAACTCGGAGGCCCTGCGGTAATGGGCGCTCGCCTGGGGGAAGTCACGCCTCGCCCGCGCGACGTCTCCCAGGCCCCTGAAAGCTCCCGCCTGGCCACTCCGGTCTTCTAGCATTTCGTGGAGCTGAAGGGCTCGCCGGCCGTAAGCCTCGGCTTCGCCGAGATTCCCCCGCGCCAGCGCGACGTCCCCCAAGGCTATGAAGGTGTGCGCCTGCCCGAGCCGGTCCTCGAGCTCCCGGTAATGCTCGAACGCCTGCTGGTGGCACGCGTGCGCTCGGTCCAGTTCGCCCAGCAGCCTCGCCACGCGCCCCGAGGCCAGGAGCGCATCAGCCTGTCCGAGCCGGTTCCCCGCCTCCCCGTAGTGCTGGAGGGCCTGCCGGAAATACGCCTCGGCCTCGCCCAGGTCGGCCCGCGCCTGGGCGACGAACCCCGAGGTCAGGAGGATGGGGGCCTGGCCGGCCCGATCTCCAAGCTCCCGGTGGAGCCGGAGAGCCGACCGTAGATACCCGTCCGCCTGGTCGAAATCATTCCGTATCCGCGCAACTCTCCCCAGGCCGGCGAGGGCGTTCGCCTGGCCGCGCAGGTCACCCGCGTCACAGGCCGCGGCGTGGCCGGCGGAATAAAGGCGGGCCGCCTGCTCGGGCTTGTTGTCCAAGGTCAGCCAGAAAGCGACATGGTCGACGAAGGCGTTCGCCTGTTCCCACTCCTCACTGAGGGCAGTCTGTGCGGCGACGGTGAGTTCGTCACTGGCGGCCGTCAGCCATGCACGCGCCTCGGACGGCGTGCCGAACTGGTCGCTGGCCGCCTGATCCATGCTCTGCTTCGTGAGAGCGGCACTGGCCGAGTAGACCGCCGCTTCCAGGTGCTCGTACAAACGGCGACGCCCCTGCCGGACCTCGGGGTCATCGTTCGCGTAATCGGTGGTGCGGCGGGCGTAGCCCAAGAACAGGTCGTGGAACGTATAGCGCCCCTGGGGTAACCCGATCAGCAAGTTGCGTTCAAGCAACCTCGCCAGCTGAACCGCCGCCAGCGGACGGGGCCTCCCGGCAAGCGCCGCCACAGACGCCGCGTCGAAGTTCGGCCCCGGATGCCGGGCGCAGACGCCCAATGCCCGCCGCAACGCCGGAGGCAGCGCGCTGTAGGAGGCGGTGAAGGCCGCCTGGACGACCTGATCAACGTCCTCCAGATGCTCCAGCGGGTGTTCGGCGGAGCGCATCACCTCGATCACCTCGGCCGCGCTCAACACGGCCAGCAGCGATCCGGCGGGACGCAGCGCCAACGGCAGGCATCCGCACAACCCCGCCAGTTCGGCGAGTTCGCCGTCACGTGCCGCCATCTCCTCCTGCGACCGTCCAGCCACACCCACCAGCAACGCCACCGCGTCGGAGACGGACAGAGTGTCCACCCCGATCCGGACGGCGGCGTCCAGTTCGGTGAGACGATCACGGCTGGTCACCACGACCAGGCATCCCGCGGAGGTCCGCGGTCCGGGCAGCAACGGCCGCACCTGTGCGGCGTCGCGGGCGTTGTCCAGGATCAGCAGGACCCGGCGCTCGGCCAGCCATCCGCGCCACAGCCCGCCCTTGGCCTGCGCATCCGCCGGGATCTCGGCCGGCGCGAACCCGACCAGGGCCAGCAGCTCACCAAGGACCTCACCGGGGTCGCGCGGCCGATGCCCCGGGGTGAACCCTCTGAGATCGACCTCGAAACGCGCATCGGGGAACTGCTCGCCGATTTCAGCCGCCAACGCCCGGGCCAACGCGGTCTTCCCGGCCCCGCCCATCCCGTGCACAGCGGACATCACCACCGGCCGACCGGCCTCCCGCGCCCGCAGCCCCTCCCGCTGCAGCCGCTGCAACTCCGCGTCCCGGCCGACCAGGACCGGCGGCGGCACCAGCGTGTCCAACGCGACCGCCGCCCGCCCGCCCGTCCCGGAGTAGTAGTTGAACTGGACACCTCGCCCCTGGACCGCCTGCTGCGCCTGCCCGAGCGCGTCGGCACGGACATCCGGGCCGGTCATGACGCCGGTGGAGAGCCGAACGTGTTGTGCTGGACGCCCTGCCCCTGGACGGCCTGCTGCGCATGGTCGAAAGCCCGGGCATCGACCTGCACCGCGCCAAGGTGCGCCACCAGCTCCCGCACGGCGGCCTCAGCCTCGGGATGGTCCCCCAGCAGATCCTCGAAGCGGATCCGCCATGCCTCTCCCTGACGCCTGGCGACTTCTTCGATCCGGTCTGCCGATGCCCCGACGACCTCCCGGCGGGTCTGCTCCAGCCGGTCTTCCTGCCGTCGCCCCTCCTCGGCGTCCCCACGGCTGAGCAGCCGCGCCGCCCGCACCCGCACCTGCTGCCATCCGTCGGTGACCATCGCCGCGACGAGCCCCGTCCCCGCCGACGCGGCCAGCGCCGCCAGCCCTTCGTTCAGCATCCCCGGACCTCCGGTCTAGGCATAAGAGCCAGTTACAGTATTGGCCGAACACCGCAAAAGCGCGCAGCGCCCATACGGCTAGAGCGCCCCGGTAGGTCGCACCTTCACCACCAGACCGGACAATCCGCCACCAAGCCGCCGCCCCCGATCAGCCCCCACACCAAGGAAGCACGACACCCTCCTCGCAGGTGTCCCCGTCCACGTCGTGCACGGCCGTCCGGTGACAGGCGCCCTCGCCACACCCTCCTAGCCGGCCAAGCACGCTGCCCTCGGCCACTGGCATCCGCATGAACTGCGGCACTCGGGGGCCTCGCTGATGCTGGCGCAGGGAACGCCGCTGCACGTCGTCTCTGAGATCCTCGGGCACACGTCCATCGCGACCACGAAGGACGTCTATGGGCACCTGCTCGTCGACGACAAGCGTGCGGCGGCTGAGGCGATGAGCGGCGCCTGATCGGTGCCCGTGGCTCCCACGGCGTACGCCAAAGCCCCCTTGCAAGATCGCAAGGGGGCTTTGACCTGGGCGCACCCGAAGGGATTCGAACCCCTAACCTTCTGATCCGTAG